>JBIIUN010000460.1:0-3937 GCA_044339945.1 Kapaibacterium sp. (SeqCode) | reverse complement strand
AGTCCACATGGAAGTGGGATGGATCCTTCATGTATGACCGTGCCCGGCTGGACGAAACCCAGACCGGTGGCGTCCTGCGGAGCCTGTATGACGCGGCCTTGGCCGACCCGACGGCGGCAGGGGCGTTCAACCCCTTCGGCTATACGCCCCTGTTCGGCACGAGTGTGGTCAACAGCCAGGCGATGATCAATGGGTTCGCCGGCAGTGCGACCCAGCAGGACACCTACACCACCCAGCAGTTCCTGGCCAATGTGGGCGGCGAAGTGTTCGACCTGCCGGGCGGCACGGTCGCCGTCTCCGGCGGCTACGAAATGCGCCGGGAGTCCACGGACAATGTCCCGGATGGCGCGCTGCTGGCCGGCTCGGTATTCCCGTTCAACGCCGATTCCGTGTTCCGCAGTTCGCGGGACATCAACTCGGTCTATGGTGAGGTCAATATCCCCATCCTGGGCGAAGACGTGAAATTGCCTGGCATGCATTCGTTCTCGGTGCAGTTGGCCGGTCGTTATGAGGACTTCTCCGACGTGGGTGACACCGGCGTGAAGCCCCGTGTGGCCTTCCGCTGGGAAGTGCTGGAAAAGGAACTGACCCTACGCGGATCTTGGGCGCAGGGCTTTGTGGCGCCCGGTCTTCGCGACCTGAACGTCGGTTCGCCGCAGCAGAGCTTCACCGAACTGTATAACCCGCTCACGGATATCCGGAAGCAACCGACGGACGGCGTCATCGAAATTGGCAATCCGGGACTGAAACCGGCTGAATCCGACAGCTACCTGATCGGGGCCGTCTATTCGCCCGAATTCGTCAAGGGACTCACCGTCGGGGCTAACTACTATCGCATCGAGGAAAACGGCATCCCGTTCTCGAGCGCTCAGTATGCCGTCAACCAGTGGTGGGCCAATGAACAGAACCCGGCTACGGCCGGGGCCAACAATCCGTTTGGCCCGAACGCGACCCCCAGCGCCGGTAATCCTCTCGGATCGCAGGTCACGTTGGAGTCGAACGGTGACCTCAAGGAGATCACCAACATCGGCCCGATCAACACGGGACAACGGGTCACGGACGGTGTCGACCTGTTCGCGAGCTACGAGTTCAACACCGACATCGGCAAGTTCACGCTCGCCGGTTCCGCAACCCGCGTCCTGTCCTTCCAGCAGGAAAACTTCCCGGGAGCCGGCAAGGTTGACTACCTCGGCATCTACTGGGGTGACGGCAACGTTCTGGGCAACTACGGCTTCCCTGAGTGGAAGTCCACCACGAGCATTACCTGGGAGCAGGACCGTTACTCCGCCTCCCTCGCGTGGAACTTCACCGACGGTTACGAGGAGATCGACAACAACAACCGCCCGGTCAGCAGCTACAACACGTTTGATGCGCGGGTCGGCTATCGGATCCACAAGCTCGAGGCCGACCTCAGCCTGGGCGTGAACAACCTGTTCGACGAGCAGCCTGAGCTCGTCACGACCGGTTTCGTGCAATGGGACCGCGCCGTCACCGACATCCGTGGCCGCCAATACTACGTCCAGTTGACCAAGAAGTTCTAAGTCACCCTGACGATCACCGGCCGGCTCCTGACCTAGGAGCCGGCCTTTTTGCTTTCCAGCGAAACCGCACGCGGCCCGGAAACCCTTCATTGGGTTCTCAGGTTGGGGCGTTGGCGCAGGATGTCATTGGCGCCCCCGGATGGATTCGCTAACGATTTCCCCATGCGCCGACCTTTACTTGCGCTGGCTTTGGCCACCCAACTTACCCCCGCGTTCGCCGAACCGCAGGCGCCGCCGCCCGCCCTCTTGATTGACGGAGTCGGGGAGAGCGGCGTGGACCACCCCCGGGTGACGCGGTCCGCCGAGGGTTCGCCGCTGTATTCGGTGGGTGAACCGACCGATGACGAGCAGCTCTACCTCGAATTGATCAACCGAACCCGGGCCGACCCGCTGGCCGAGGCGTTGCGGCTCGCCAATCTCACGGATCCCGACGTGCGGAACGCCTACGAGTTTTTCAAGGTCGACCTCCAGAAGTTCGTCAATGATACCGCGGGCTATCCGGTGGCCCAACCGCTCGCCTTTGAGTTGCGCCTGATCGAGGCGGCCCGGGGGCATTCGGACTGGATGCTTACCCACGGGCTTCAGGATCACGACCAGACGAACCCGCCCGGCTCGGGAAATGTCAGCGCAACGCTGACCGACCGGCTGGCTGCGGTTGGGTATCCGTTCAGCACCGCCGGGGAGAGCATCTATGCTTTCGCCAAGGACCCCGAGCACGGGCACGCCGGCTTCGAGGTGGATTGGGGCAATGGTCCGGGAGGCATGCAGAACCCTCCCGGGCACCGGGACAGCAACCACAACGTGAACTTCCGTGAAGTCGGCGTGGGTGTGCGGAACGGCAGCGGCCCGAATGGCGTAGGTCCGCAGGTGGTGACGATCGACTTCGCCAACCGGACGGGCGCCGGCCCGTTGGTTTCGGGCGTGGCTTACTACGACCTGAACGGCAATGAATTCTACGATCTGGGCGAAGGCTTGGGCGGGGTCTCCGTGGAAGTGAGCGGGGCAACGTTCCGGGCGGTGACCGCCGGGTCCGGGGGCTACACGGTCCCGTCCGCGAATGGTTCCCGGCAAGTCACCTTCAGCGGGGCGGGACTTGCTCCCACCAACGTTTCCGTTTTGCTGGCCAACGGGCTCAACGCCAAGGCCGATCTGCGGCTGTCCTACGCGGCGCCGGTGCTGAACGGTCCTGCGGCTCCGGCCGTCGGGCGTGCGAATGCCTACACGTTCCCGGCGGTGCCGGGGGCGACCGGGTATTCGTGGCGCGCTGCCCAGACCTTGGCGTGGGGCGGACTGGAAGGCGCGGAGACTGGCGGCACCAACTTCAACTTTGTGGTGTCACCCGGGCACAATCCGGTCACCAGCGGTTCCAAGCGCACCGGCGGGTTCGCGTTCCAGCTCAGCCATAGGACGGGCATCAATCAGTTCATGACCTTCAAGCCCACCTTCTGGGCGAGGAGCGGTGCCCGGCTCGAGTTCTGGAAACGCCTGGGCTTCGCGACGACCGCCGAGACGGCGGTGGCGCAGGTTTCGCTGGACGAAGGGGTGTCGTGGACCACGGTCTGGAGCCAAGCCGGCAACGGGGCAACCATTTCCACGGGCATCGAGAAGAACTTCAGCCAGGTCAGCGTGGACTTGGCGCAGTTCGCGAATCGCCGGTTGCAGCTTCGCTTCGGTTTCCTGTTCACCTCGGGCTCACTGTTTCTGGACACGGATCCGACCAACCGGAGCCAGATGGGGTTGTTTCTCGATGACCTGAACCTGTTCGGCGTTGACCAGCTCGGCGCCACGACCGTCTCCGAGGTGACGGGGCCGAGCCTGGAATTCTCGCCGCCAGCGATTGCGGGTTACTTGCTTTCGGTCCAGCCGCGGAACTTCGCGCGGCTCCTGCCGTCCGGGCCGGTGCTCGCCGTCGGCGCCGTAGCCCCGCCGGCCAATACGGCGCCGGTTTTGGGCGCGGTGGCGGACCGGACCGTGGACGAGTTGGCGCCGATGACCCTGCAGTTGTCGGCGACGGACGCGGATCTGCCGGCGCAGGCGCTTACCTTCACGCTGGTCAGCGGGCCGGCCGGCCTGACCGTGGCTTCCTCGGGGCGAGTCGATTGGACGCCGGGGACCAATGCCGGACCGAGCACCAATGTCGTCACGGTCCGGGTGAGCGACGGCACGTTGGCCGATGAAACCGCGTTCAAGATCGTCGTCCGCGACACAGTGGTGACCCCAGTGGTCCTGACGGGCTCGCGGCTGACCGTGGGGCCGAGCGGGAAATTGCGGCTGGATTTTGCCGTGAGCCAAGGTTCCGCCGTGGGCTTCACTTTGGAAGGCACCGGGTCGCTCCTGAACCGCAATTGGGCACCCGTGAACGGCGCGGTATTGGGCACCAATTCCCCGGGCAACTT
>JBIIUN010000459.1:0-3942 GCA_044339945.1 Kapaibacterium sp. (SeqCode) | reverse complement strand
CGCCGATTCGAAGCCGGACCAATCCACGTCACCACTGAAGCGGTCCATCAACGCCAGCCACGCGGCCCGGCGCTCGGCGCGGGTGTGTTCCGGATGCGTGTAGAGCCAATGCTGGAAGGCGTCCACGGTGGCGATCCAAGGGAACACGCCGACGATGCCTTCCAGATGCACCCGGCGGGCGCGCTTCGCGTCAGCCTCGCTGTAGAAGACGGCGAGGTGCGGGGCCGCGAGGAGTTCCATCGCCATGGAGGCGACTTCGCAGAACTCGATGGGCGCACCGCGGTAGGCATAGAGGTCCTCGTCGCGGGTTGCCAGCGCGTGGAAGGCATGGCCGGCCTCGTGCAGGATGGTTTCCACGTCGCGCTGGAGCCCGACCGAGTTCATGAAGATGAACGGCAGGCGCGATTCGCTGAGCGTGCTCTGGTAACCGCCGGGCGCCTTGCCCTTGCGGTTGGCGAGGTCGAGCAGACGCAGCTCGCGCATCTGGGCAAAGCCCTGGGCCAGTTCCGGGTCCAGCCGGTCGAAGATGACCTGCGAACCGCGCTCCATCTCCGCGGTGTCGGCAAACGGTTTCAGCGCGGGCCGGTTCAGCGGGTCCACGGACAGGTCCCACGGCTGCAGCGCGGGGACGGCCAATTGCTCCCGCCGCCGCCGTTGAAGTTCGCGCTGCACCGGCATGACCTCGGCAGCGATCGCGTCGTGGAAGCGTTCGCAATCGGCCGGCGTGTAATCGAAGCGGCCGCGCATCCGGAACGCGTAGTCGCGGTAGTTGGCGAACCCCGCGTTCAGCGCCATGCGATGGCGCAGCTTCACGAGGCCGTCCATCAGTTCATCGAACTTGTCCGCCTCTGCCAGTCGACGATCCGCGACGAGCTTCCAGGCCTCTTCCCGCAGCGCCCGGTCGGGATCTTCCTGCAGGCGGCCCATCTGGGTCAGCGTCTTTTCCTCGCCGCGAAAACTCACGGTCAGTGAGCCACTGAGCTTGTTGAACTCGTTGCCCAGCTTCGCGTCCTCGGTCTCCAGCGGAACGTTTTCGTCCCGATACAGCTCCACCAGCAATGCCTGGTCACGGTCGAAGACCTCGTAGCGGGCCTTCGGCAACTGGGTCCGCAGCGGATGCTCGAGGTAGATCTTCGCCTGCTCGAAGCGACGTGGCTTCAGCTCCGGTTCGAGCTTCTCCACGAAATGCAGGTAGGCCGCCTCCGCCTCCTTCGACTCCGTGTGGCAGGTCATCGCGATGTAGCGTTTCGCGCTTTCCTCATCCAAGGCCGCGGCCAGTTCCCCGCCGTCGAGCAACCAGCGCTCAAACTCCGCCACCGTGGCGCATTGCGGCGCCCGGGCGACGAGCGCGTCAAACAACGGCGCAACCTGGCTCCAGTCGCCGAGATCAATCTGCGCCGGCACAAAACGGCGCGGGCTGTGGACGGGCAATTCCCCAAACGGCAGCAAACTCATGCGGGTGAAGGTGCGGGACCGCCGCCCTGCGGGCAAGCGGCGGACGGACGCCTCAATTCTTCGCCGCGTCGCCGCGGATGTATTTGTGGCACGCCACGCAACTGGTCGTCATGGCGTTGTAGGCCGCGGTCGCACCGTCGATGTCCTTGGCCGCGGCCGCCTTCGCGAGTTCGGACGCGGCGCGCTGGAACTCGGTGAGGAACAGGGCGTATTCGGGCGTCTGGCGGGCCAGCCAGCCGCTGCCCCGGCTCAGTTCAATGAGCTTCCCGGCGTTCGTCGCCAGCACCGGGAAATCGTGCAGCGCCAAGCCCGGAAGGATCTTTTCGGCATGCTTGAGCTTGCGCCGCATGGCCACGGCGGTGGCGTCGTCCTTGCCGGTTGGAGCGGGGGTGGCCAACAGGATGACCACCACGACCACCCAGCGGGTCAGGTTTGCGGGGAAGGGTTTCATGAGCATTGGCCTTTTGACCTGCCCTTAACGTCGGTCGGCCCCGGGAAGCCGCACTCCGGACGTTGCCGAATCCTGCGCCGAACTTGCGGGTCCGGAACTTGAACCACCCGCCCCGGGGAAAACTGTTTGCGCGACCCATGACCGGGAAACTAGCTTCGCCGCCGATTCATCTCCGCAAGAAGAGTCCACTTTTACCATGAGCGATACCTACGTTCCTCTCATCAGCTCCGGCGTCGCCGGTCCGCTGGGCGTCCTCCACCTCCCGCGCCTCTGGCAGAAGGCTTCCCTCGAAGCCCGCGCCAAGCTCGCCGCCGGTTATCCCGGCATCGGCCAAGGCTACGACAGCATGGTGATCAGCGCCCTCGGCCTGACCGCCGACGCCGTCCGCGCCTTCATCACCGAGAGCAAGCCGACCTATCCGCAGTTCGAGGCCTGGATCAAGGCCCAGCCCGGCGTGAAGCTGACCAAGGCCAACATCCACAAGCTGAACGTCAGCATCGCCGGCTACATCCACGCCGACGAGACCCGGAAGAACATCCTCGCCGCCAACGGCCTGAATGACGACGGCTCGGTGCTGCCCGATGCCATCAGCCTGAACAACCTCGACGACTGGTTCGAATTCCACCAGGCCGTGCTGAAGTAAGCGACCGAATCAACCCGCCCCCTCGCCCATGGCGAGGAATGGGCAGCCCACCGGCGCAGGGATTCCCTGCGCCGGTTTTGCGTTCCTGCCCCATTGGTGTTGCGGCGGCGATTCGGTGTCGCCGAGTGGGCGGTGCGCCTGCAGCGAGACCCGCCGCAGTGCCGCCCAAAGATTGACGCGGTTTACGGCGTCCGCAGCCGGTAGTGGCGGTGGGGATGCAAGTCCCACTGCGAATCGGAGTAAATCGCCATGCCGCCCGCCAACGTGTTGGTCGAGAGCGCGGTCCAAGCCGAGGTGCCCAAATCGTCACAGGCCTCGATGACGACCACGATGGCGGGGACGCCCGTGACCTTGAATCCGAACCGCCCCGACTGGACGCCGAAGTTTGGGACGGTGACTTGAATCTGGGGATTCCACAGACGAACCGGCCGACCGCCGAACTGGGTGCCCCACCCGGTGGTTCCGGGGAGGTTGAAGACCGTGGCCAAAGTCGAGTTCTCGAACGGCAGGCTTCCGTTCTCCGGACGATTCCCGGTGAAATAGACCTCCCGCAGCTTAGGACATTCCGCGAAGGCACCGGCACCGATCCGCGTGATGTTCGCCGGCAACGTGATCCGCACTAGGCTCAAACAATCGGCGAAGGTGTTGTCCTCAATCCGGGTGATGCCGTCGGGCAGATTGATTTGGACCAAGGAATTACAGCCGATGAAGGCGTCGGCACCGAGCGTGGTCACCGAACTGGGAAGCGAGACCTGCCTCAGGTTCAGGCAGTCGGAGAACGTGCCGGCGGGAATCTCGATCACTCCGTCTGGAACCGAATAGACGGTCGCACTGCGCGATTTGGGATAGTGCATGAGCCGCTTCAACGGCCGGTCAAGCAGCGCCCCGTCGAGGCTCTGGAAGTTCACATTTCCCGCGGCAACCTCGATGGAGCGCAACCCATCACATGCAAAGAAGGCGTCGTCGCCGATCTCGTTGACCGTGGCCGGAATGGCCATGCCGGTGAGTCCCACGCAGAAAGCAAACGCGTTGGTTCCGATACTCAATAGGCCCTCAGGCAGGGAAAGGCTGCGGAGCTGATCGGCCGACCGGAACGCATCGCGGCCGATGGAGACCACGCTTCCCGGAACCGAATAGGCGGTCTGGACCCGGCCTCGGGGATAAAGCAGCAGCCGAGTCTGGTCCTTTGCGAAGAGGATCCCGTCAATGCTGGAAAACACGGTGTTCAGCGGATCCACCATGATGGTCCTCAGATCGAAGTTGGCCGCAAACGCGCCAATCCCCAGTTCGATCAAGCCGGCGGGAAGCTGGACCGAAGTCAGGTCACAGAACCCGAAGGCCCGATCGCCAATCCGGGTAAGCGAACTCGGCAACGCGAGGGTCGTGAGGTCAC
>JBIIUN010000064.1:0-14227 GCA_044339945.1 Kapaibacterium sp. (SeqCode) | reverse complement strand
TTGTGGGGTGAGAGTCGTGAACGGGTAGGGCGCGATCTTGGGTCTGGCCTTGGAGATAGCAGCCAGGAGCGTCGATTTCCCCGCGTTGGGATAGCCCACGATACCGACATCGGCGACGATTCGCAGTTCGAGGAGGTATTCACCCTCTTCCCCGGCTTCTCCCGGCTGCGCAAAGCGAGGGGTCTGACGTGCAGAGGTGGCGAAGTTTCGATTGCCCAATCCGCCCCGACCGCCCTTGCAAAGGACAAAGCGCTGTCCATTGGTGGTGAGGTCGCAAACCATGGTCCCTTTTGGGTGCGACGGTATTGGAGTTGCAGGCGAGTCGTTATCGTCTTCTAGGCTAACCTCCAAAGCGCGGATGCCAGGAGCACTCCGGATGATCGCCCGGCCACCGATCGCCGATTGAATTACCGGTTCATCCTCCTCGCCAACGTCCTCGTCGGATGAGTTTTCGTCCAATTCAGGGGCAGCAGATTCCAGTTTCCACACCAAAGTGCCGCAGGGAACCTTGATGATCAGGTCCTCGCCGGCGACTCCGTCCATCCCCTTGCCCAAACCTTGTTCGCCGTTTTCAGCAAAGAGATTGGGCTGATAAAACTGGCCGATGAGGTTGTTCAGATCGTGGGACGCTTCCAAGATGACGTCACCGCCTCGGCCGCCATTTCCGCCGCTGGGACCGCCTTTGGGCCGATACGCTTCACGGTGGAAAGCAACGCAGCCCTTGCCGCCGTGACCGGCGCGGGCGCTTACCTTGATTTCGTCGACGAACATAGGCGGAATGGTTGTGGGGAATAAAAAAGGCGAGGCGTGAGGCCTCGCCTAGAGAATTGAATACGAACCTAGTTCGCAGCAGGAACCGGTTCCGGGATGATGTTGATCCGGCGCCGGGTCTTCTCAAATTGAACGGTGCCATCAATCAGCGCGAACAGGGTCCAATCGCGACCGATCCCGACATTCTTGCCGGCATGGAACTTGGAACCGCGTTGCCGGACGATGATGCTTCCGGCGGTGACGAACTCAGATCCGAACGCCTTGACTCCCAAGCGTTTCGAATTGCTGTCGCGCCCGTTTTGGGAACTACCCTGACCTTTTTTGTGTGCCATCGAATTGTCCTCCGGAAATGGTTATGCGGTGATGTCCTTGATTTTGACGACCGTCAATTCGGCCCGGAAGCCCTGCTTCTTGTGATACCCCTTGCGGCGCTTCATCTTGAAGATGATCACCTTGTCCCCGCGTTTGTGCTCGACGATGTCGGCCACCACTTTGGCGCCAGACAACGTGGGCTTGCCCAGCGCAACCTTGCCATCCTGATTCACGAGCAGAACTCGGTCAAAGACGAAGGGTTGGCCAGGTTCGATGCCATTGAGGCGATCGATTTCGAGGGTGTCTCCGGCGGCAACACGATATTGTTTCCCGCCTGTTTCCATCACGGCATACATAGCTTCCAGAAAAGAGCGGTGAAAAGACCAGACGCGGCGGGCACTGTCAATGTTCCATTTGAATTTCGTCGCAAGGGAATTGGCTAAAGCTTTTGAACAGATCGTCGCAACGGTATCGGCGACGGCATTGGAGTGGCCGGAACCCATATTTTGGGAAAATCGTTTTGACACGACCGGTGCCACGTGGCTTTCTGCGCCCCCTTGGCTCTGGCCGACGCCCTCTAATTGCATTAATGCCGTCCAGTCGCTTGCTTCGGGAAGAAGCAGGTGGCTGGCCATGTGCTTTTTACGTCTCCAGGCAGGTTCATTTGAGAAAACAGCTATGATCAGCAGCAGAGATACCGCACGCGAGTTGCTTGGCTTGGACAAGGTGAATCAGGTCGATCACGTGGCCATATCGGTTGCTTCACCGGAAGTGGTCCGCTCATGGTCCAAAGGTGAGGTCAAGAACCCGGAGACCATCAACTATCGGACCTTCAAGCCTGAGAAAGGCGGGCTTTTCTGCGAACGTATTTTCGGCCCAGTGAAGGACTGGGAATGTTCCTGCGGCAAATACAAACGCATCAAGCATCGCGGTGTGGTCTGCGATCGTTGCGGTGTCGAAGTGACCTTGGCCCGGGTTCGGCGCGAGCGGATGGGGCACATTGAACTGGCTGTGCCGGTTAGTCACATCTGGTTCTTCAAGTGCATGCCGTCCCGGATTGGTCTGATGCTCGACATCACGGCCCGTAACCTTGAACGGGTGATCTACTACGAGGACTACATGGTCATTGATCCGGGCAATACCCCGCTCAAGCCATTGCAGCTTCTCAGCGAGCACGAATACCGCGAAGCCCGCTCGACCTACGGCACCGATGCGTTTGTGGCCAAGATGGGTGCCGAGGCGGTCCGCGACGCCTTGGCGCGTATTCAGCTTGAGTCCTCGGTGGAGGAGTTGCAGGTCCAGATGACCGAGACTAAGTCGAAGCAGAATCGAAAGAAGATCGCCAAGCGCATTAAGCTGTTTCAGGGCTTCATCAAGTCCAAGAGCCGGCCCGAATGGATGATCCTGACGGTGCTGCCGGTGATCCCGCCGGATCTCCGTCCGCTCGTTCCGCTCGAAGGCGGACGCTTTGCCACCTCGGACCTGAATGATCTCTATCGCCGCGTAATCAACCGGAATAACCGGTTGAAAAACCTGCTCCAGCTCAAGACGCCGGAGGTGATCATTCGCAACGAAAAGCGCATGCTTCAGGAGGCGGTTGATGCGTTGTTTGATAACGGCCGCCACGGGCGGGCTGTGACAGGGGCCGGAAACCGCGCGTTGAAGTCCCTGTCCGACATGCTGAAGGGCAAGTCGGGACGCTTCCGGCAGAACCTGCTCGGCAAACGCGTCGATTACTCCGGCCGGTCGGTCATCGTCATCGGCCCGGAGCTGAAGCTCAACCAGTGCGGTCTCCCGAAGAAGATGGCGTTGGTGCTCTTCGAGCCGTTCATCATCCGAAAGCTGAAGGAGCGTGGTTACGTCCACACCGTCCGTTCGGCCAAAAAGATGATCGAACGCCAGTCGGCCGAGGTCTGGGACATTCTCGACGAGGTCACCAAGGGCCACCCGGTCCTGCTCAACCGTGCTCCAACCCTGCACCGGTTGTCGGTCCAAGCGTTTGAACCGACCCTGATTGAAGGCGAGGCGATCCGCATTCATCCGCTCGTCTGCACGGCTTACAATGCGGACTTCGACGGTGACCAGATGGCCGTCCACGTGCCGCTATCCGTCGAGGCCCAGATGGAAGCCCGGTTGTTGATGATGGCCCCGCTGAACATCTTCAGCCCGTCGAGCGGCAAGCCGATCATGACCCCGACCCAGGACATCACCTTGGGTTGCTACTACCTGACCGCCGAGCCGCGCAAAGCCCGGAAGGAAGGCGAACGTTTGATGCTTTTTGGTTCCAAGTCGGAAGTGATCTTCGCCCAGATGGACGGGGCGGTGAAGACCCACGATCGCATCCGGATCGTCAATCCTGACGTGGGTCGAAAGACGGTTTACGGCAATGCCGATTCGAAGATGATCGAAACCACCGTCGGACGCGTCATCTTCTCGGAGATTTGGCCGACCGAACTTGGCTTCTTCAACCGAACCTGCGGCAAGAGCCAGCTCGGCGACATCATCTTCAATTGCTACAAGGTTTGTGGTCAGGAACGCACCGTTTTGACCCTCGACAAGCTGAAGGAAATTGGCTTTGCGGAAGCGACCCGGTCGGGTTGTTCGATCGGCATCGACGACATGATCATCCCGGAGGCCAAGTCGAAGGAGATCAAGAGCGCGTTGGAGCAAATCTCCGACGTGGAAAAGCAGCACAAGAAGGGTTTGATCACCAGCCAGGAGCGCTACAACAAGATCATCGACATCTGGACGCATTGCACCGACCAGATCGCGAACGTCATGCTCAAGACGTTGGGCGACAACCACGGCAAGAAGGAATACAACCCGGTGTCGTTGATGGTGGATTCCGGAGCCCGTGGCAACAAGGCACAGGTCCGCCAGTTGGCCGGACTTCGCGGCCTGATGGCCAAACCCGACGGTTCCATCATCGAAAAGCCGATTCTGTCGAACTTCCGCGAGGGGTTGACGGTTTTGGAATACTTCATTTCGACCCACGGTGCCCGTAAGGGTCTGGCGGATACGGCCCTGAAGACCGCTGACTCCGGTTACATGACCCGTAAGTTGGTGGACGCGGCCCAGGATGTCATCGTGCGGGCCGACGATTGCGGCACCACCAACGGCATCTATGTCGCCTCGATTTACGAAGGCGAGGAAGAGGTTGTGAAGATCAGCGAGCGCATCTTTGGCCGTTATTCGTCCGAAGATGTCTACGATCCGGCGGACCTGAAGCACAAGATCATCGGCGCCGGCGAGGAGTTCGACGAGATCAAGGCCAAGGACGTCGATCGCGCCGGCATTGAGCGAATCAAGATTCGTTCGGCGCTCACCTGCGAGACGAAGAGTGGCATCTGCGCCCTTTGCTACGGTCGCAACTTGGGCACCGGGCGCTTGGTGAAGCACGGCGAGGCCGTCGGCATCATTGCTGCCCAATCAATCGGTGAGCCGGGCACGCAGCTGACCATGCGCACGTTCCACATTGGTGGTGCGGCGGCGCAGACCTACAAGCAGCCGCAGATCAAGTCGAAGCACGACGGCTCAGTGAAATACAACGACCTCCGCGTCGTGAATTTGGACGATGGCAATTGCATCGTCCTGAACAAGAACGGCTCGCTGTCCATCTTCTCGCCCGACGGCAAGGAACTGGAAACGCACAGCATCGTGGTCGGCTCGGTCATCTCGGTGCCCGATGGCGGCGAGGTGAAGAAGAACGATGTGTTCGTCGAGTGGGATGCCTACAACATCCCGATTATCTCTGAGAAGTCCGGCCAGGTGAAGTTTGTCGACATCATCGAGGGCGTCACGGTGAAGCAGGAGGTTGATGAATCCACCGGCCAGGAGGCCTTGGTCATCATCGAGCACAAGGAAGACCTGCACCCGCAGATCATCATCGAGGATGAATCCGGCGATCCGCTGGCCCAGTATCCGATTCCCGCCGGAGCCCACTTGGTCGTGGGTGAAGGTGACGACATTGGTGCTGGCGCGCTGCTGGCCAAGACTCCTCGTAAGGCTTCCAAGACCAAGGACATCACGGGCGGTTTGCCCCGCGTTGCGGAACTGTTCGAAGCCCGTCGCCCGAAGGACGCGGCGGAGATCGCCAAGATCGACGGTGTGGTGGACTTCGGACCGTCCGTCCGCGGCAAGCGCTGCATCATCGTCAAGGACATCCAAACCGGCACCGAGGAAGAACATCTCATCCCGATGTCGAAGCACGTCATCGTCTACAAGGGCGACTTCGTGAAGAAGGGCCAGCAGTTGACCGACGGCCCGGTTGTTCCTCACGAAATCCTCGACGTCTGCGGCCCGCATGAATTGCAGGAGCACCTCGTCAACGAGATTCAGGAAGTCTACCGTCTGCAGGGCGTGACGATTAACGACAAGCACGTCGAAATCATCATCCGCCAGATGCTGCGCAAGGTTCGGATTACGGAACCCGGTGACACGTTGTTCCTCTGGGGCGAACAGATCGACAAGATCGCGTTCGAGGACGAGAACGAGCGCGTCGAGAAGATGGGTGGTAAGCCGGCCGAGGGCGCCCCGGTGCTGCTGGGCATCACGAAGGCTTCGCTGGAAACCGAATCGTTCCTCAGCGCCGCGTCGTTCCAGGACACGACTCGCGTGCTGACCGAGGCCGCCACCATGGGCAAGAGCGATCCGCTCCGCGGCTTCAAGGAAAACGTCATCATGGGCCACATTATTCCCGCGGGCACGGGCTTCAGCGGCCATCGGAACATCCGGATCAAGCCGCTGGTTGAGATTCCTGACGAACCGGCTCCGTCGCTGCCGGAAGGCGCGGAAGCCCACCAGTTGCTGGCCTAAAGGCTTGGGCGAATGATCAGGCGGGCGGCGCATTTGCCGCCCGCCTTTTTCGTTTGGCCTGCGCCCGCCGATTCAAGCACTACGGGTAAACACTTCGGCGATGCTTTCCGCCATGGCGTCCGTCATTCGCGCCAGCTGTTGCGGGGTCGTGCAGTAAGGCGGCATTAGCACCAGCACATTCCCTATGGGCCGGGTCAAAACCCCGCGTTTGGCCATTGCCTCACAAACCCGGATGCCGGCGCGTTCCTCCAGCGCAAACGGTTCCTTGGTCTGCCAATGGCGGACCAGTTCCACTCCGGCGACCAAGCCGATTTGCCGGATGTCACCGACCTGCGGGAGTTCCCAGAGGCGATCCAGACCTTTATGCAAAGTGTTCTCCAGTTTTCGCCGCGCCGTGACTCCTCGGGCCGGCTTCAGCAGTTCGAGGCTGGCCAAAGCGGCTGCCGCCCCAAGTTGGTTGCCGGTGAAACTGTGGCCGTGGAAGAACGACTTGAACTCAGCATACTCGCCAAGGAAGGCCCCGAACACCGCATCCGTCGTCAGGGTGGCCGCCATGGGCAAGTAGCCCCCGGTCAATCCCTTGGCGACACAGAGAAAATCGGGTAACACATCCTCGTGTTGGCACGCGAACAACGGATGCGCGCCGAGACTGTTCGATCCACGGAGACTACGCCCCTGAACCGGGCCGGTCCCGGTTCGGCCAAATCCGGTCATCACCTCATCGGCGATCAGCAGTGCTCCATGCGCGCGGCCGAGTTCCGTGACGCGCCGGAGCCAGCCGTCGGGTTGGGGGATCATGCCGGCCGCGCCTTGCATCCGCGGTTCAAAGACGAATCCCGCGTAGGGTTTCCGCAGCTTGGCGGCTTTCGCCAGCGTGTTTTCCACCTTGCCCACGCACTCCCAGTTGCAGCGGCGGTAGGTGCGGGCGTCGGCTCGCTCGGGCTTCGCCCGGTTGAACGGGCACCGGTAGCAGTAGGGTGCCATGACGGAGTCAGACCGGAATAGCAGGCCCGAAAAGGCCCGGTGAAACAGGTCGATGTGCCCCAGCGAAACAGCGCCCACCGTGTCGCCATGGTAGGCGCCCTTGATTGCTAGGAACCGCGGCCGGGAATTTGGGCCACGGGTGCGCCGGGTGTATTCATAGGCCAGCTTCAACGCGACCTCGACCGCCGTGGAACCATCGTCGGAAAAGAAGACCTTGTTCAGTTGTCGGTCGTGGGAAGTTCCTGAATTCCGCCGACCGATCCGGGTAGGGGCGGCAATTCGAACCAGTTCTGCCGCCAACCGACTGGCGGGCTCGTTGGCGAAGCCCAACGACGAGGTGTGCGCCACTTTGCCCAATTGAGCCCGGATCGCGGCGTTGATCTTGGGGTGATTGTGGCCGTGCAGGTTCGTCCAGATCGACGAATTGGCGTCGAGATACTCGCGTCCCCGGATGTCCCGCAGGACTGCGCCTTGGCCTTCGACGAGCACCAAGGGTTCGGTCCGCAGCCAGTCGCGCATCTGCGTGAACGGATGCCAGACGTGAGCGTGGTCCAACCGGGCGATGGCGTTCATTCGAGGGCAGAGTTTCGAACCTGAGGGCGGCTGGCGGCGACTGCGGCAGCAAACTGACTGAGCTCCTCCAGCTGGTGGGAAGCGCTGATGGTGACCCGCAGCCGGGCGCCGCCCCGGGCGACCGTTGGAAAGCGGATCGCGGGAACGAAATAGCCTGCCTCCCTCAGCGCGGCAGCCAAGTTTACGGCCGTGCCTTCGTCCCCGACGACCAAGGGAATGATCGGGCTCCGCACCAACCCAGGCGGCCAGCCGCTGCGAATGAGGGCATTCTTCAATGCATCGACCAAGGCCCACAGGCGTTGGTTGCGCGCTGCGCCCTCGGGGCCGGCGACGAGTTGGATTCCGGCTTCGGCGGCGGCGGTGGCGGCCGGCGCGGGGGCGGTGGAAAAGATGAAACTCCGGGCCCGGTTGATCAGGAGGTCGACAAGGCGGCGTGAGCCGGCGACAAACCCGCCCGCAGCACCCAAGGCTTTGCCGAGCGTGCCCATTTGAATTTCGATGCGGTCGCCCAGTTCGAACGCATCGGCCAATCCGCGACGCTGTTCGCCGAACAGGCCGAGTGCGTGCGCCTCATCCAGCATGAGCCACGCGCCGAAGCGGTCCTTGAGTTCGACGATTTCCCGCAGGGGAGCCAGGTCCCCGTCCATCGAAAACACGCTCTCGGTGACCACCAGGACCCGCCCTTTGCGGGCGCCATGTCCGACGCCTTGGAGACGTTGGTCCGCCCACTTCAGGATAGACTCCAGTTCACTGAGGTCATTGTGGGCAAACACCCGCAGCTTGGCGCCGCTCAGTTGCGCGGCGTCCACGCAGCAGGCATGCACCAGCCTGTCCACCACGATGACGTCATCCTTGTCCAACAAGGCGGTGATCGTGCCCACGGCGGCGGCATAGCCGGAGCTGAAGGAAAGCGCCGCCTCGGTGCCCTTGAACGCGGCCAACGACTCTTCCAGGCGGTGGTGTGGCGCCAGGGAACCGCAGATCAGCCGGGATGCGCCGGCTCCCGCCCCAAAATCCCGCAGCGCCTGCGCGGCGGCCTCAATCAGGGCCGGATGGGCGGCGAGCCCGAGGTAATCGTTGGAAGACAGGTTGACCAGTTCACGCCCGGCGAATCGGACACGGGCGCCCTGCGGCGAATCAATCCGCCGCAGTTCCCGCCACAGGCCAGCCTCGCGAATCCCGGCCAGCCTCCGCTCCAATTCCTCTTCAAACGCCGACACGCCGCAAACGTAGTCAGCTCCACGGGCCGATTCGACTGTCGAGTTGGAAGACTTGGCTGGAAACGTTGCGCATGCCGGCGAGGAACGTGACGAAACGGGCGACCTCGGCGAATTCGTTCAGGCGACCGAGCGCGTTGCTTGCCGCGTGGGCGGCCAACTGCTCCTCGGTCAGGTCCCCGACCAGTCGTGTGCGCAGGAATCCGGGCAACACCGCGTTCACCCGCACGTTGCGCGAACCCGCTTCCTTGGCGAGCGCTTGAGTCAGGCCGATCAAGCCCGCCTTGGACGCCGCGTAGTTGGCCTGGCCCGCCCGGCCTACCCGGCCACCGAAGCTGGAGATGTTCAGGATGTGTCCGTCGCGTTGCTTCAGCATCGGACGCAGGGCGGCCTGCGCGCAGAGGAAGGCCCCCTTGAGGTTGACGTCGAGCACGCGATGCCAGTCGTCGTCACTCATCTGGGCAACCAATGCGTCGCGGGCGATGCCGGCATTGTTGATCAGCGCATCGAGGCGGCCGAAGCGGGCCAGGGTTTCGGCGAAGGCGGCGCTCACCGAATCCGCGGCGGTGACATCGAGGGGTGTGGGGAAGACGTTGGCGGGTTGGCCGGACAACGGAGTCTGGTGCCAGCCGGCGACGACCTGCCAATCCGCGGCGGCAAATGCTTCGACCAAGGCCTGCCCTAAGCCGCCGGCCGCGCCCGTGATCAGGATCACTTGGCGTTTGCCTTCGCCGCTCATGAGGTGGGCGGTGGGATGATCCAGCGCCCGGCGATCATGGAGGCTTGCACCGGGCCCACGTGGTTGATGATGGCGTCGTTGACCGCGGCTGGGGAAGGGGTGCCCGGGATTGCGATCAAGTCCGCCCAACCATCAGCACAAAGTTCGCCGGCCTGCCCTTGAAGACCGAGCGCCCGGGCGCTGTTCACGGTTGCCCGGGCCAGGATGGTTTCGGCCTGTGCGCCATCGTCGCGGCTGCGGAATGCCCGCATCTCGTCGAACATCGAGAGGGTAATGGGCTGCCCCTTCTTGGCGCGCGTCGAGGCCAGGCTGTCGGTGCCCAGGCACACGTTGACGCCCGCGGACTCGAGTTCCTCGCGGGGAAACCGCCGGTGGCCGAAGTAGGCGTGGGACTGCGGGCAATGCACCACGCTGGCGCCGCGGGCCGCGAGCAGCGGGGCGTCGCCGCGCCAGAGGTAGTTCGCGTGCACGGCAAGGAAGCGCGGGGAAATCAGGCCGTGCTTTGCCAGGTGCTGAATTGGGGATCCGAGTCCGCAATCGTCGGGGTCCCGGTCGCGGTGAAGCCAATCGAACATCGGCCCCCGCTTATACATGAACATCTCGAACTCCGCCTCGGACTCCGCGACGTGGGTGGACACCCACCAGTGCCGTCGTTGCGACACCGCGGCGGCGGCGCGCAGCAGGTCCGGCACGGTCGAATACGGCGCGTGCGGGGAAAGGCCGTGGCCGCCCGGGGCCGGCGGCAGCGAATCCAGCAGATGTTCCGCTTCCCCCACAATCTCTCCCGCCGGCCGGCGGCTTTTCACGCCGGTCATCTCCCAGAAGGAAAACACGCGGAGCGGGGTGGCGGCCCGGCGCTCGGCCAAACCGGCGGACAAGGATTCCGTGTTTGCCACCGTGGTCGTTCCGGAGGCCAGCAACTGGGCGGCGCCGTCCAGCCAGGAGCGGGTAAAGTCCTCGTTCGTCCAGGCACCCTTGGCGGCGAGGATCGCCTTGATCCAGTCCGGAAAAGTCCGGGGCGGCGCCAGTTGGCCGGCGAGCCCGGTGTAATCGAGGTGGCAATGTGCGTTGACCAGCCCGGGCAGCAGGATGACCTCGCCCAGGTCGGTGACGGGACCGGGCCAGGCGGCGCTCAGCTCCCGCCAGGATCCGACGGCGACGACGCGATCCCCGGAAACGGCAACCGCGCCGTCCTCAACGGGCGGCGCGGTTACGGGAACCACGATGCGGGCTCGGAGCAGCACGGCTATTCGGCCTTGTCGGCCTTGGAGCGGGCCTTCTCCTTCAGGCGGGAAGCGACCTTGTGCTTCTTCGCCTTCGCCTTGCTATGCTTCTGGCGGATCTGCTGTTCCAGCTTCTTCGTGGCCGCGTCGATCGCCGCATAGAGGTCGGCGTTCTTGTCCTCGGCGAACAGGTCGTTGCCGCGGACGCCGAGGCGGATGCCGCATTTGAAGGTCTTGTCCGGAGCCTTGCCGGTGTGGTCCTTCTCGATGGCCACACGGGCATCAATCAACCAGCGGTCGATGTGCTCCAGCTTGTCGAGGCAATCGAGGATGTGCTGCTCGATGGCTTCGGTCAGGGTGACGTTGTGTGTCGTCAGAATGAATTTCATGCGCGAGCCGTTAGCTTGGCGGGTGGAGCGGGTGATTTCAACTGGCGGTTTCAGTTCCCGTGCGGCCGGGGTGTCCCGACGGCATACCGCCACCGGGGCGCGCTCACGGGCGGTCCGGTTGACCGCGATCAAGGATCCTTCCCGGGTTGGGTTCATTCTGCCTGCGTGTTAACGTCCACGCCGATGTCTTCGCCGAACGAATCCGCCGAGTCCGGGCGCCGCGTCACCGTCTTCGAGTTCGTGGGCGGCCGGGCGGCATTGCTGGATTTCCTCCGCCACTTCTATGCCGATGTGCGGCAGGATTCCCTGATCGGCCCCATCTTCAATGCGCAGATCCATGATTGGCAGGCACACCTGGAGAAGATCGCCGACTTTTGGGCCCTGCAAACCGGCGGCCCGTCCGGTTATCGGGGCGGTTTCGGGGCGGCGCACCTGCCGCTGGGATTGGAGGAAACCCACTTCCGGCGCTGGCTGATGCTCTGGGAACTGAACTGCAAATCCCGTCTCGAACCCGCGGCGGCCGACTGGTTCATCGCCCGGGCACACGAATTGGCCGGCAACTTACGCCGGTTGCTCGGCGGCCGTTCGGGGCTCCAGATCGACGGCCGGTTGGCCCCCTGACTATTTGCGACCGCGTGGGGGCAGGCGCAGCGATTCGATGCGGTGCAGCTCGGCTAGATCGGCCAAGGCGGCGGTCTGGCCAAGGCGCTCCAACGTCTGCCAGGCGGCGGAAACATCCCGATAGACGACGGCTCGCCTGAAGTTGGCCCAGGCGGTTTCGGCCTTTTGCGCCACTGCGTCGGCCTCCACCTGCTGGATGGTCCGGTTTCGCCATTCCGACAGGGCGACGACCGTCCCAGGCGCGGCGTCGGTTTTGCCGGCATGCACGGCGACAATCCAGTCGTCACGCAGATTGGCGCGGCGGGCGAGCCAACGGGTCAGGGCGGCAAATCGGGCCGGCTCGGCGACCGCGAGGTGGGAATGGCGGTCGAGCATCACGTCGGACCAGCGCACCGGGTCGGGATCGGCCGCCTCGGTGGCGACCACTTCCGGTTCCCAAGCGAGTTCGGCCAAGAGCGCCTTGGAGCGGGGGAGGGCGGCGATGAGCCGGGGCAAGACTTCGTTCCAGGCCCGCAGGAGCGCCGGCTTGGCCTGGCCGAGCAGTCCCTCTGCGTCCTCGCCAAGGCGGGTGGCGACCTTCTGACGTTGATTCAATTCCTCAAGCATGGCCCGGGCCGTGGTCGGATCGTTGAGGGCGTCGCGGCGCCGTGGTTGGGCCAGATCAGGAGTGTGAGTGATGACCTCCTCGACCCAACGGCGGTGCTCCCGCCACGCTGGGGAACTGCCGTCGACTGGATTTCGCCACGCGACCGCGAAGGCTGCCTTAGCCTCGTCCAGGCGATTGCCCCACAGGGCACGGTGGGCCGGATGGGAGCTGAACAAGGTCTTGGCCCAGAGTTCGAGGTAGTAGTCCGAGGTGGCGAGCGGCAGCTCGAACGACCATTCCGGCAACGCGAGGACGGCGGCGCGATGGGCTTCGGTGAGGCTGACGCGTCCGCCCTTTCGGCGGCTGTGGTCCGTCATCAGTTGGCGGGCAAACAGGCCGACATAGGTGTCATCCCAGATGTCCGGCGTGGTGGTGCAACCGGCCGAGGGGACGTCTTCGTGCGCCGCGCTGAAGCCGGCCGCCCCGCGGAGAATGGTCGGGCGTCCGTCGGTCTCCTCCACGACGGCTTGGTGGAATCCGCCCGAATAACACGACGTGATCAGGAAGATGAAGTCGGCCGCCCGCCCGGGAGCGGTCAGCAGCCGGCGCAATTCCGGCACCGTGAACGGCGCCGGTTCGGACAGTTCCTGTCGCCAAGCGGCCTCGGCTGACCAGAGCAGCAAACGATTGTCGCGGTAACGATCCGGGGCGAATTCCGGCAATTCGTGATTGGGGGAACCATGGCCATGGGCAAATAGCCACACTTGCCCCGGCCGCCGGAGGTGCTGCCCCAACACGGACTTCAACGCGGCCGGTGTGGCCGTCTGGTTGCCCCGGAGGCGACCGGGTTCCAGTCCTTCGTGCTCCAGCACGTCGCCGCTCCGGCCCTCCTTGGTTTCCCGTTCGACCCGGACATCGGCGTAGAATGGCTTTTTCCCCGGTTGGTTGCCGGCCCCAAACAGAACGGAAAGCTGGGAGCCCGTGTAGGCCCGTCGGAACTCCTCGGTCCAAAATTCTGCGACTTCCAGGATGGAAGCTTCCTGGGCCGAGGGCACGCCGCCGGAGCCCAGCACGACAAAATGGTCGGCCACCGCCGGGAGCCCGGTCCGGCCACCGACGAGCAGGCCGCCGAGCGCCAGCAACCGCAGGAGGCGGGGGAAGGGGAGCGTCATGGCGGCCAGCCTCCGGGAGCGGTCGCCGCCGGGTCAAGCAACGGGCGCCGGCGAGTCGGGCAGCAATTTGGCCCGGAGTTCCGCGAGTTGCACAGGCTTGCCGAGGAATTCGTCCACGCCGGCTTGGCTGCAAAGCTCCCGCTCGGGCGGAGTCAGGCCGGCCGTGAAGGCGATCACCTTTGCGCCGCGGGAGGCGTGTCCCGGCGCCCGCAGTTGCCGGCAGACCTCCCAGCCGGGCAGATCGGGCAACTGGCAATCCAGCAGGAGGGTCTCGTAGGACTTCGCCGCGGTGAGGCGCAGGGCTTCCTGGCCGTCACGGGCGATGTCATGGGCGATGCCGAGGCGGCCGAGCATCGCCCGGACGAGTTTCTCGTTCACCGGGTTGTCCTCGACCACCAACAACCTAACGCCGGCGTTCGCGACGGATGACGGCGGGGTCGATTCCGGGGCGGGAGGCAGGTTGGCGAGGCCGGACAGCAGTTGGGCCGGCTTGAGCGGCAGCGTCAGCACGGCGGAGAAGCCCGCCGAAGCCAGCGCTGTCGGGGTTGGACGTTGGGCCATGAGGCTCAACAAAATCCGCCGGCCGGCGGGTGCGCCGAGGCTGGCGGCCTTGGCCCAGGGCAGGGACGCGTCCCAGAGCACAACGACGTCGCTAGGTGCCAGGGCGCCTTCCGCGCGACTGCCCAGCGTTGCCGTCAATGCCGGCCGGAGACGTTCGTGCAGCCACTCGTTCTCGGAATGCAGGACGATCCGGGGCGCCGGGAAATTGACCGCCGGCAGCAAGGGTTCGCCGAGGTTGTCGGCGGGTGTGAGCGGCAGGGTTAC
>JBIIUN010000458.1:0-3960 GCA_044339945.1 Kapaibacterium sp. (SeqCode) | reverse complement strand
TGGCTCCACACGCTGCTGATCGCGCTGGTGCCGTTGGCGAACGCCGCCGCGCTGCTTCGCCTTGGGAAGACGGAAGCTGCCATCCCGGCCTGGCTCTGGTGGGCCCAAGCCGTGGCCCTCGGCGTGACCGGAGCCTACGCCCTCGCCTTCCTGCCGCTGACGCCGTTCGCGCTCATCGGGGTGGTGTTCCTGGTCGGTTTCCTGCCGTTGGCCCCGCTGCTGGGATGGATCTCCGCGCTGGTGCTGGGGTCCGCGTTGCGGAAGCAGGCCGCGCGCACCGGCACCGTGCCGCCACGGTTCCGTTGGGTCGGCTGGGTGGGCGCGCTGGGGCTGCTCGCCGCGCCGTCGGTGCCCGGCGTGCTCACCCGGCATTGGCTGGACCAGGCGGTGTGGGAGTCGCCCGAGGAGGCCACCCGCGCGATCCGGGCGTTGCGGCGCTGGGGCAGCGAGGACGCTTTGCTACGCGCCTGCTATGGCCAGACCCGGGACCTCTGGGCCGAAGTCCTGAACCTCCGCTACTTGCCCGCGGAACCGGTTCAGGCGGTGTTCTTCCGCGTGACCGGCCAACCTTACAATGCGGTCCGGCCACCGCTCAGCCGCTTGCGAGGCCCCGGGGCGCGGGTGCTCGGCGACTTCGAGTGGGACAACGCGGTCGGCGGCGAGGCCGTGGCCGGCCATGTTTCGGGCCTGGCCCTGAACGCCTCGCGGCTCGACGCCATGGGCAACGCCGACGACGGCTGGGGTTACACGGAGTGGACGCTGGAGTTCCGCAACGATCACGATTTCCAGCCACGCGAAGCCCGCGCCGAAATCCAGTTGCCGCCCGGCGGCGTGGTGTCGCGGGTGACGCTGTGGGTGAACGGCGAGGAGCGCGAGGCGGCGTTTGCCGGGCGCGGCGAGGTGCGCGCCGCGTATCAGCAGGTCGCCGTCGTGAAGCGGCGCGATCCCATCCTCGTCACCACGTCCGGGCCCGACCGCGTGCTCATGCAATGTTTCCCGGTGCCGCCCCGGGGCGGGCTGATGAAGGTGCGACTGGGCATCACCGCGCCGTTGAACCCGGTGGCTCCCGGCGAAGTCGCCTTCGTCTGGCCGCGCTTCGCGGAACGCAACTTCGCCATCCGCGACGACCTGCGTCACCACGCCTGGCTGGAAGCCCAGCAACCCGCCGTGACGCAACCCGCCGGATGGACGATTGATGCGGGCCGTTCCAACGCCCTGCACGCCGCGGTGAGCGAACGCGCCGGCGCCGACGCCTTTCCGGTCATTCGCCTGAAACGCACCGTCGCCAATGACACCGGGGCTTGGGTCCGCGACGAACGCGCCGCCACGAACGCCTGGGTCCGCCAACGGCTCGCCGCGGAAACCCGGCCCACCGGTGGCCGCCTCGCCATCGTGCTCGACGGCGGTCGCGGCGGACGGGCGTGGGCCGAGGCCCTGCGGGCCGCGCTCGCGCAGGCGGGCGGACGGGCGGAGGTCGGCGTCTGGCTCGCCCACGACGGCGTGATCGAGGCATTCCGCGGCGAGGGCCCGCTCCCCTTCACCGAAGTTTCGGCGGGCCTCGCGGCCAAGCTGCCCACCTTCGCCGGCGGCCACGACCCCACGCCCGCACTGGACGCCGCGTGGAACTGGGCCGGGCAGCGCCGGGACGGCACCGTGCTGTGGATTCACGGGCCGCAACCGGTGCTGGCCGGGGACTTCGTCGTGATCCGCCAACGCCTGGAACGCACCCTCACCGGCGGCACGCGGTTGCTGGATTTCCAGACGGGCCTGGGTCCGAACAAACCGGCCAAGGAACTCGCCGATCTCGCGGCCTACGCCACGGTGCCACGATTGGGTTCGCTGACCGACGATCTGGTCCGCGCGCTGCGCGAAGCCACTGGCGCCGTGCCCCGAACGCAATGGACCCGCGAACGGGTCACGGCCGAACCCGCGGGCGCGCTCACGGCGTCACGGCACCTCGTCCGGCTCTGGGCGGCGGACGAAATCGAACGACTCCGGCGCGCCAAGCGGACCGACGCGGCCGTGAAGCTGGCCGGCGAATGGCAATTGGTGACCCCGGTGAGCGGCGCCGTGGTGCTGGAAAACCGGCAGCAATTCGACGAGGCCGGCCTGACCGCCGTCGATCCGCTGACCACGCCGTCCGTCGTGCCAGAACCGGAAACGTGGGCGCTCCTCGGCGTGGGGACCGTCGTCCTGCTGTGGCTCGGTCGCGGACGAACCGAACTACGGCGAGGAGTTCGTTCGACGGGGCGCAAGGCATGAAGTGGATTCGCATCCTCGTGCTGGCCGCCGGGGCGTTGTTGGCCCTGCCGCTGCTGATGGGCGTGTGGCTGCCCGATGTCATCACGGCCAACGAACACACGCTGGCGGAAGAGCGGCTTGCGAGCGGGCATGTCTTTCGGGTCGTGCAGTTCTGGAATCGCGTGGATTTCTACTCGACCGAGTTGCGCGTCACCAAGCCTGACGGAACGACCGAGAACCACACGCTGGATGGCGACGACAGCAAACGTTGGCGCGCAACCCTGACCCTTGATGAGCTAAACCACACGGCGGAGATCAAGTGGGGAAACGGCGGACGCATCGTCACCTCGTGGCTGATAGGTCCGTCGCGCAGTCCTCTTCCCCGGCGTAGGTGGAGGCGGACGAGGTCGGTCGCGCGACTCCCTCTCCTCGGGGGAGAGGGCCGGGGTGAGGGCGGGTTCGCCCCGCGCAGCGCCAGCTTGTGTCGTTGCCGCCAAGTGAAGGAGGCCCGCCCTCACCCTAGCCCTCTCCCCCCGGGAGAGGGAATCGCCCTTCGAAGCGGGTCGCCCCCACAGGCCAGCCCGACGAGGACCGCGCCGTGCCCACTGGCCCGCCAACCCTGAATGATGGAACGACCACACCGAAACGAGAAACCCGGAAACGGCTGAACGACCGCTGAACTCCCACCCCGAAGAACATCCCCATGGAAGCCACCCATTCCACCGTCGATTTCCCGCTGCCAGCGCGGCCCGCTGTTCCGGAACTTGCCTGGCCCTCGTGGCTGTGCGCCCTCGGCCCGCTGGCCATGACGGCCGGCCTCGTCACGCTGATGCTTCACGTTCGGCTCGGCGTCGGCCACTGGCCCGAGCCAATGCGGGAAGATTACCGGACCTTCGCGTCTAACGCCCACAGCCTCGTCGAGTTATGGCTGTTCGCCCACAGCCTGATGCTGGCGCCGGTCTCCTGGCTGGTGTTGCTCTGCTTCCGCGCCACGCGCGGAAGCTGGCGGTTTCACCTGCGGCAACTGGCGTGGTTTGCCCTCGGCTGGGGCCTGACCCTCGCAATCTGGCACGGCGACCCCTTCCGGTTCGTCACCTGGCTCAAGGACTGAGGAAGTGGCGCGGACGGTCGCGTCCCACTGCAGCCGTGACGACTGCAGTGGAAGGGCGGAACGGAACTTCCAGTGGCGCCCCTCGGGACGGTTCGCGTTTCATCCGCCCGGTCCGGCTGCCGCCCGGCCACGGAGCCCGCGGCAGCCCGTTTCAAGTGCAGCTCGCCGAATCATCGCCCATGCGCCTGGCCCGCTACTCCTACCAGACCTCGAAGTTCATGCTGCGCCTGATCGGCCTGGTCGGAGTCGGCGCATTCCTCGGACAAGTCCTCCAGCCCGGAAGGGGCGCGGCCATCGGGGCGGCCATCGGCGGCGCGGGGTTGGCGTTTGCGCTGGGCCGCGACGCGTGGATCGCCCGGCGCGGGGACGCCTGGGTGGCCGCCGGGCGGGCGCTGGGGTTGAAGTCCATTTACTCCGGCCATATTCCGCCGCTGCCGTTCCGTGACATGGACGAGCCCACGAACTTTCTCGGTGGAAGTCACGGACGCTACCTGTGGTTCATCGGCGACCGCACCGAAAGGCTGCTGGTTGACCATCGTGATTCCGCATGGGACGGGAGTGGGGCTGACGAGATCCTGCTGGGCGGCCCGCACGAACGGCTGACTAAG
>JBIIUN010000457.1:0-3967 GCA_044339945.1 Kapaibacterium sp. (SeqCode) | reverse complement strand
AACGGCGCGAGGTCGCGGGGCGTGCGGCTGGAGATCAGGTTGCCGTCCACAACCACCGGCTCGTCCACCCAGAGGGCGCCGGCGTTTTCCAGGTCGTCACGGATGCCGAGTGAGCCGGTCGCGTTGCGGCCGCGCAGGATGCGGGCGGAGATGGGAATCCAGCCGCCGTGGCAGATGAACGCCACCAACTTGCCCTGCTCGTGGAACTCGCGGGTGAGCGCCAGCACCTTGGGATCGCGCCGGAGTTTGTCGGGCATGAAGCCGCCGGGAATCAGCAGGCCGCAGAAATCCTCGCTGCGGGCGTCGGCGAGCAGCAGGTCGGCGGTGGCCGGATACCCGTGCTTGCCGGCGTAGGTCTTCAGGGCCGGGGCGGCGAGGCGCATCCCGAAACCGGCTTCCTGCAAGCGCAGGAGCGGATACCAGAGTTCGAGGTCCTCGTAGATGTCGTCCACGAACGTGAGCAGGGTGCGTTGCATGGGGGAAGTCAGCGGACAAGGGCGAGGAACGGCAAGCCGGCTTTGTCGGTGCATTGGCGCTCGCCTGTGGCCGCTTCGCGGGTAGCGTCCGACCACAACTCCCGCCGCCGTTTCCATGAAACCGTTCTTCTCCCTGCCGTGTGCCGTGTTTGCCGCCCTCGCCCTGCGGACGTTCGCCGACGAGGCAGGCCCGCACCGGCAGTTGCCCAAGGCCATGCACGGCACCATGGGCGAACGGCCAAGGATCACCGTCGGACTCCGCGACGCTGACCTCAACGGCGCGGACCACCGGGCGCTCCAGGCCGCGGTGGATTACGTCGCCGCGCTCGGCGGCGGCACGGTGGAGATCGGCGCGGGCGAATTCCTGATGCGCGATTCGCTGCACCTGCGCGCCCACGTGACCGTGCGCGGCCAGGGCGAGAAGACCGTGCTGCGCAAGGCGAAGGCGGCCATGTCGCCGCTGGAACTCGACGGCGACTTCGGCGAGGAACAGATCACCGTGAAGAACCCCGAGGGCTTCGCGGTGGGCGATGGAGTGGCCATCTGGGACAAGAACGCCCACGGCTTTCACCGGACCGTGGCCCGCATCACCGGCCGCAGCGGCAACACCTTCTCGCTCAGCCAACCGCTGATGGCCGACTGCATGGCCGGCAACGGCGCGCAGGCCGCGACCGTCTTCCCGGTCATCAGCGGTTACCACCTCGACGGCGTGCGCGTGGAGAACCTCGCCATCGAGGGCAACAAGGACGAGAACGTGAACATCGATGGCTGCCGCGGCGGCGGAATCTTCCTCTACCGCTGTTCCGGCGCGGTCATCGAACGCTGCATCGTGCGGCACTACAATGGCGACGGCATCAGCTTCCAGCAGAGCAACGACGTGACCGTCACCGGCTGCCTTACCGAGGGCAACGCGTCGCTTGGCTTCCATCCCGGCAGCGGTTCACAGCGGCCGGTCGTGCGCAACTCCGTGGCCCGCGCCAACGGCGACGACGGCCTGTTCCTCTGCTGGCGGGTGAAGCACGGCCTGTTCGAGGGCAACACGCTGGAAGGCAACGGCCGTTTCGGCATCAGCATCGGCCACAAGGACACCGACAACCTGCTTCGCAACAACCGGGTCATCGGCAACGGCGCGGACGGCGTCTTCTTCCGCAACGAAACCGAAGGCATGGCCGGCCACCGCAACCGGATCGAGGACAACCTGATTGAAAACAACGGCGCGAAGGAACCTGCCGCCGGCATCCGCGTGCGTGGGGAAACCCGTGACCTGGTGTTCAAGGGCAACACCATCCGAGACACCCGCACCGGCGACGCGCGACGCCAGACCGTGGGCATCAAGCTGGAGGAAAAGGTCGGCGCCGTGACGACAGAGGGAAACCAGATCGAGGCGGCGACGGCGGTGCAGGATGGGCGGAAGCTGCGCTAGCCTACCGGTGTGCCTTCTCCGTAAGGAACCGCTCGAAGAACGCATAAATCTGCGCGTTGGATTCCTCCGTCGGATCGTGGCCGGGGCGCTGGCTGAATCCGATGCGGTTGGTGAAGCCCAGCAGCGTGTTGACCGCGACGGCGTGGTTCAGGGCGGTCCAGCGCGAGGCCGGGTCTTCGGAGCCGCCGGAAACGAAGAACGGGCGCGGGGCGAGCAGGGCCTGGAGTTCGTGCAGGTTGTGACCTGCCTCAACCAGCCGGCGGTAGGCGCCAGTGCGCGGGTTGTCGGCGGTGGGCACTCCGGCCTTCGGCCGCTTCACCACCGGGTCCGCACCCAGATACCACGGCTCCCAGTAGTTCACGTTGGGCCGGGTCTCGTCGAAAACGATGCCGGGATCGCTCACGGCGACGGCGGCAAACTTGTCCCACAGCGCGCCGGCGAACAGCGCCCACTTGCCCCCGTAGCTGTGGCCCACGATTCCGATCCGGGCGGCGTCCACCTCGGGGCGGGCGGCGAGCGCCTGCCACGCGTTGGCCGCGACGTAGGCGTGGAAGGACAGCGGCTGGCATTGGGCGGAGCCGAGTTCCGGCTTCCACGCATTGCCGCCCGGCGTGCCGAGGCTGAGCGTGACGAAGCCGCGTCGCGCCAGTTGCAGGCCAAAGTCACGGAGCGGCTGCTTCTCGTTCAGCCCAACGCTGGTTTCCGGCTCGTAATAGACAACCAGCACGGCCGGGAACGGCCCTCGCCCAGGCGGCACGAGCAGCCAGCCTTCGCCGGTCTGGCCGGGCGCAATCTCCAGGCGCACGCGCTGCTGGGTGAGTTCGCCACGGCGGGTGGTGGACACGATTTCGCAGCCCGGCCGTTCTAGCATGGGCGGCCACGGGCCCATGAAGTCGTGCCACTCGCGGAGCAGTTCGGCCCGTCGGCGGTTCCAGTCGGCGGGTGTTTTCACCGGAGTGCCGGCGCGAAAGGAGAGTGGTGAGCGATACGAACCGAGGTCTCCCGCGAACTCGGGCGGCGGCTGGAACAAGGCGTCGAAACCGGGTGGGCTGGCGGCGTGCACGACGCGATGATGACGGGTCAGCGGTGGTTCACCTCGGTCGGCGACTGCGACCGCCAAATGGATCGCCCGGCCCGTGGCGGCGGCCGGGTCTGCGCCAGTGTCGATCTCGATCAGGAACCGCGGCCGGGCCGGAGCCGGTTCACCGGCGAAAACACGCCTTGTTGGCAGCAGCAGCGCAGCAAGGCAGCCGAGGATACCGGCCAACCGGAAACTCGCGGACGGAAACATCGCCCGCCACCGTGAACCGCCGTGGGCATGAGTAAAGCCCGGCGACGGACGCCCACCGGCAGCGGGCAAATCCGGAGGAACAACCCGCCGCCCAGGTGCCTAGCGGAACTCCACCGTCACCTCGCCGTAGCCGGCGACGGCGGCCAGCGCGATGAGTTGGAGGCGGGTGCGTTCCTCAGCGTCCTTGAGGATGCCCGACGCGCGGGCCGCGAGGCGGATCTGGTCCACGGCTTGGCGGCGGGCGTCCTGCTCCATCTGCTGGTCGAACTCGCGGAGGATGCCCGTGGAACGCTCCACGACCTCCGTGCGCTTCTCGTCGAGATAAACGTCGAGCAACTGCGGTTTGGGCAGGGCCAACGTCAGTTTGCCGTCACGCACTTTCACGTCGGCGGCGGTCACCTTCTGCAGGTCCACGCCGGCCTTGGCGACGCCGTGGGCGACCATGAGGAGACGGTTCTGCCCATACCACTTCACGTCATCGAGCTGGATCACCTTCTCGAAGACATACTTCACCGTGACCAACTGCGAGAGCGCCTGGATCTGCGTCACGATGGCCGGGGTGTCCGCGATGCGCGGCCGGGACTGCGGCAGCACGCGCCCGAAGAACATCCCGCCGGCAAACCCGAAGCCGAGGATCGCCAGGCACAGCACCACGATGGCGACGAGCAGGAGCTTCTGTTTCATGGCGCCAGCCTAGCGCCGGGAACGCCGCGACCAAAATCCGGCCGCGACCGCGACGGCGGCAAAGACGACCGCGGTCGCGGCCGGTTCGGGAAC
>JBIIUN010000455.1:0-3981 GCA_044339945.1 Kapaibacterium sp. (SeqCode) | reverse complement strand
TTCTTGGCAGCCAGGCCGGTGAGTTCCGGACCAACTTCGCCGCCCTCGCCGCCCACTTTATGGCAGCGGACGCAGCTGACTTCGGCCTTCTCGAAGAACACTTTCTTCCCGTCGTCCGCATTGCCGCCGGCCAGCGTGACTTTCCATGGCGCAGTGTCGAAATCCGATTTCTTGGCGGTCGCCGCGGTCCATTGATCTACCGATGCCTTGAGCGCGGGGCGCGCGGCGGCCGAATCCAGCACGTCCAGATGCAGTTCGGGCGCCAACTTGCCCGCCAGCAGTTCACCCATCCATTTGCGGGCGAGTTCGTCGGCCGCCGCGCCCGGCACCTTGGCCAAGGCGGCCAGCGCCCCCTGCTTCTCGGACACCGAACCCGTCGCCAGCACGCTCGCCAGCTTGGCGATCGGGTCTGCTGTTGCCGTTGCCGACGTGGCGGCGACCGGCGGGGCATCGACCGACAGCTTCAACGCGGCCTTGCGGACGAATTCCTCCTCGTCGTTCTGCGCCGCGGCGAGGGCCGGGGCGTATTCCGCGGTTTGAAGCTTCGAAAGCGCCGTCAGCGCCGTCGCCCGGCTGCGGGCCGTGGCCTGTTTGTCGGCGACCAGTTTGGCCAAGGCGGCGGAAGACTCCTTGACCTGCAATTCGCCGGCGGCGGTCGCGGCGGCTTGGCGAATGCGTTCGGGCGCCGAAGCGAGCAGCCCGTTCACGACAGGTTTCACGGCATCGCCCGGAACTTTCGCATCGCGGGCGAAGGCGGTCGGACGCCACAGGCCGCTGATGCGGTCGCGGCCGCCGTTCTTCGGCCACGCGGCCAGCGCTTCCAAGGCCTCGGCACGCTGCACCTCGCTGCCGGTGTCCCGGGTGGCAAATTCGGCCAGGGCCTTGGCCGTATCCTTGGTGCCGAAGCGGTAGTTGGCATTCACCACGCGGCGGACGAGCGCGTCGTCCTTGTTGGCGAACGGCTTGGCGATCAGCGCCGCGAGGTTGTCCATCGCGCCGGGGATGGGCTCGTCGTTGATCGCCCGGGCGGCCTCGGTGACCAGCTTCGGATTGGCATCAGTCAGGAAGCTCGCGATCTCGTTCCGCTGAAGCCGGCGCATCGCGAGCAGCACTCCCATGCGGACGGAGTCGTTGGCGTCCTTCGCGGCGGCCTGAAGGGCGTCGAAGTCGTTGCAGGCGACCAACGCGGTCACGGCCGCGTGGCGCAGGTGCGGGTCCTGGTCGGCGTTGGCCTTGAGCACGGCGAAAACGGCCGGGATTGCTTCCTGCCTGCCCAGTTTGCCGAGAGCGATGGTGCCGAGCGCACGGACGTGGGCGTCGCTGTCGGTGGTCAGCTTCACCAGCGCGTCGTAGGCCGGCTGATACTTGGCGTCGCCGAGCAGTCGGGCGACGTTTGCGCGGATGTGGGCTTCCTTGTCGCCGGCCAGGCTGACCACCGTGTCGAGGGCGTCCGACTTGGCGCCTTCCTTGGTGGCGCGGCTCGCGTTGGCGATTTGCCCCAAGCCCCAGAGAGCATGCAGGCGGGCATGCAGGTCGGTGCCGGTCTTCGCCAGCTTCGCGAAGGCGCCGGTCTGTTTCTCGCCGCGTCCGGCCAACTCAAATTGGGCGGTCTGCCGGACCCGGAAATTGGCGTGTGCGAGCAGTTTGAGGAGCTCGCCGTCCTTCTTCGCCGCGAAGTCGGAGGCCAGCAGCTTTTGCGTCTCCTTCACGACCGGGGAGCCGATCGTCTTCGGGTCGAACATGCGGTAGATGCGGCCCTTGCCGACTCCTTCCCAACCGTCCACCCAGTCGAGCACCCAATACGCGCCGTCGGGTCCCCAGGTGCCGTCGGTGGCCTCCACCGCCCAGATCATCTTCTTGTCCTCGACGATCTCGAAGCTCGCGCCCTTGGGCTGGTGCTTGAACTGCATGATGCCCGAGCCGCTGCCGCTGCCCCGGAAGTCGCAGAGCGTGAACGTGCCCTGCCATTCCGCCCCCAAGCCGGTGCCGGGATAGTAGGAATTGCCGCTGGGACCGGCAGTGATGTTCTTGATCGGCGGCGTGATGTAGGCCGGATGCGACTCGTTTTGCGGCGCCCACATCTTCTCCATGTTCCACGGACCGCGCGGCATCGGGGCGTCGGAACGTTCGAGGAACTGCCAGCCGATGCGCCATCCGCTGTCGCCGCCCTCGATCAGGTAGGTCCAGCGCGCCTGGTCACCACCGTCGGAGTTGTTGTCGCCGGTGAACAGATTTCCCCATTCGTCGAAGACGAGTTCCTGCGGATTACGCAGGCCCTTGTAAACCATCTCAATGTTCGAGCCGTCCGGATCGCAGCGGAACACCGCACCGCAGTCGGGCGTTCCGACGTCACCGTTCGGGGTCTTCAACACCGACGCACGGTCGCCAATGCTGAAGTAAAGCTTCCCGTCCGGTCCCCACGTCAGGCCGTGAAGGTCATGGCCGAGGAAACCCACGCGCACGCCGTGGCCGTAGCTGATGCTGCGGCGCGAATCGGCCACGCCGTCGAGGTTCTCGTCGCGCAGGTGCCAGACGTTCGGGATGTTGGCGAAATAGACGTCCTTGCCGCGCGCCAGCACGCCGGAGGCGACACCGTCGAGCGGGGTGGCGAAGTTCTCGACGAATACCTTCGACACCGTTGCCTTGCCGTCGCCGGTTTCGTCCCGCAGGTAACGGATGCGTTCGGTGTTGAGGTGGTAGGCCTTCATGCCTTCCTCGCCCAGGTGCCGCTTCATCATCATCAGGCGGTCGTCCACCGACTTGCAGGCAAGATCCTCGTCCAGCCAGGGCATGATGCCGCGGATGTCGGGCACGCCACGCCAGGCACGAAAGGTTTCGGCGACGAAGACGCGGCCGTCGTTGGCGATGTCAAAGGCGACGCCGTGGGCGACGTCCGGTTCGGTTGCCCAGAGTTCCGCCTTCCAGCCCGCGGGGATCTGGAAGCGTTTGATGTTCTTTTCGCCTTCGTCGGAACGTGGCGCGAGCTTGGGCGCCTCGAAGCTGCCCTGCGGCCCGAGCTTGTGCTGGGCAAAGGCATGGGTGGCGGCGGATACGGCCAAGGCGCCAAGCACGGCACGGCGCAACAGGGTGCGAACGGAATCAGGCATAAAAGACGCGGGACGATATGGTGGGAGCGATTCCATGCAAGGCGCGGGTTTGTCCGGCTGGCTTGGTCCAGCCGGCGCACCCAGATCCGATTGATCGCTGGGCCTTCGCGTTGGCTTCCGCAGCCGCTACGGATCTGACCGGCGGCTGGGGCGTTCAGCGGAGCCGGAGTTGCCAGTGAACGACGCGCCGGTGCGGATTGCCTCCGGTTGGCGGCCTTCGCGGGCAAAGGCTTGGCTCGGGCCGAGCCCGCCGACACTGTCGCCCCGCTGGGGCCGGGAATCCCCGGGCTGACGCCCGGGGCTGCTTTCTGCCGCGCCTCCGGCGCTGCGGCAGGAAGCCGGGTTCCCGCCGTCAGGCAAGACATCGTGGGCTTGGCTGGCAATGCCCGAATTGGAGCGGGTGAGCCAAAGATCCCTTGGACTGCGCCGGCACGACGGCGCTTTGGCTTCACCGTCGGGGAACACCTGGCGCTGGATTGACTGGTCGCGGCGAAGGGAAAGCGGGGTCATGCCCCCGCAGTCCAAAGAGGTTGGCGGCGAACTGACTTGGCGAGGTTTACCGGCGATGACGCACCAGCTGGCGCGGATCCGGTGGCACCTGTTGAAGTTCAGGGAGCCGTTCAACCCGGAAGTCTTCGCCCAGGCGGAGGCCCGGCAGAACCGCAAGAAACTCGCCCGCCTCCAGCACTCCGCCGCCGCCCTCGGCTTCACCATCGTTCCCCACCGATGACTTCCGCGGGTAGTTTCTTAGGAGGCGGCATCATGTGAATCTACAAGCTATGGCGTGGTGCTTCGTATCACACACAAACTCGGACTTCCAATAATGCGGATCATCCACGGCACGGAACTGCACCTCTGGCGGGAGACTCGGGTG
>JBIIUN010000454.1:0-4008 GCA_044339945.1 Kapaibacterium sp. (SeqCode) | reverse complement strand
GGCAGGCGATCCTGACGGTGGCCAACGGGTTTGTGAACGAGGGGATCATCGAGCTGAGCAGCGAGACCAGCACCTACGTGGCCCGGCTGACCGTGACCACCGGCACGCTCACCAACGCCCCAGGCGGTCTCATCCGGATCAGCGAAGGCACCGGCGGCACCCGCCAACTCTTCGCCAACCTCGACAATAGGGGCACGCTCGACCTGGCGCACAACCTGACGCTCGACGGGAATGTCGCCAACAGTGGCACAATCAACCTCCCCGACGGGAAAACGTTGACGGTCCAGACCGCCAAAATCTGGACCCACCGTAACGGCGCCATCACCGGCACCGGCACGCTCTCCCTTCCCAACAACAGCACGCTCGTGTTGGCGGAGGACTTCACGCCCGGCACCTTTGTCCTGAACGCGCCGAACCTCACGGTCAGCGGACCGGCCAGACTCCTGGGGCCGGCCACCGGCGAGTTCCTCATCCGGAACTGGACGATCAACGCGGAGATCGTGGTCACCGGTGACCTGCGGATTGATGGCACTGTGAAATTCAACAGCCCGCTGGCGGTGTCCGCCGGCAAGACCTTGCGTCTGTTGGGCAGCGGCAACCAAGGGCAGGCGATCCTGACGGTGGCCAACGGGTTTGTGAACGAGGGGATCATCGAGCTGAGCAGCGAGACCAGCACCTACGTGGCCCGGCTGACCGTGACCACCGGCACGCTCACCAACGCGCCGGGCGGTCTCATCCGGATCAGCGAAGGCACCGGCGGCACCCGCCAACTCTTCGCCAACCTCGACAATAGGGGCACGCTCCTGGTTCGGTCTAACGCTACGTTGAGCGTGACGGGCTCGCTGCTCAACGCCTCGACGGGGATTCTGGGCGGCGCCGGCACCTTCAACTTGACCAGCGCGACCGTCACCAATGAGGGCACCGTGGCTCCGGGCACTTCACCGGGAATCCTGTCGGTCAGCGGCAACCTGCCGCACGGTGCTGGAAGCCGGTTCGAGGCGGAAATCGGCGGCTTCACGGCCGGGACGGAGCACGACCAGTTGGTGCTGGCGAACCCCGTCAACTTCGACGGCACGATCCGGGCCGCATTGATCAACGGCTTTTTCCCCAAGAAGGACGACGCCTTCACGGTGCTCACCTACCCGTCCCGCACCGGTAGCTTCACCACGCTCGACAACCCGTTGCCGGAACGCATCGCCTGGGAGGTCCGCTACGGCACAACCAGCGCGCAGCTCGTGGTGCTCAATACCGCGCCCACGCTGGCGACCATCGGCAACCAGACGATGAACGAGCAGGTGCAGTTCTCGGTCACCGCCAGCGCCACCGATCAGGATCTGCCCGCGCAGACCCTGACCTACTCGCTCGACACCGCGCCGACCGGCATGACGATCAACCCGGCCACGGGCCAGATCACCTGGACGCCCACGGAGGCACAGGGGCCGGGCACTCACAACGTTACCGTGCGCGTCACCGACAACGGCACGCCTTCGCTCGGGCATACCACCAGCTTCAGCGTGACCGTCAACGAGGTGAACGTCGCGCCGCAACTCGTGCTGCCCGGCGCGCGGACGGTGAATGAGCAGACCGAACTCGTGTTCATCATCGACGGCACCGATGCCGATGTGCCCCCCAACGCCCTGACCTACGAACTGGTCTCCGGTCCGCCCGGCGCGACGTTCAACGCCGCCACACGCGAGCTGCGCTGGACGCCGACCGAGGGGCAGGGACCGGGCAGCTTCACGGCCACCTTCCGCGTCACGGACAGCAACCCGGACGCGGTGAACGAAAAACAGTTGGGCGCCACCGGCGTGGTGAGCCTCACGGTCGCGGAAGTGAACCTGCGGCCGACGCTGGCGGGCATCGGCAACCAGACGGCGACTGAGGAGGTCCTGTTCTCCGTCACCGCCACCGCGACCGATCCGGACTTGCCGGCCAACGGCCTGGCCTACTCGCTCGAAACCGCCCCGACCGGCATGGCGATCAACCCGACCACGGGGCAGATCACCTGGACGCCGACCGAGGCCCAGGGTCCGGGCGCGCACAACGTCACGGTGCGCGTGACCGACAGCGGCACGCCGGCACTCGCGCACACCACCAGCTTCAGCGTGACGGTCAGCGAGGTGAACCGCGGGCCGACCTTGGCAGGCATCGGGAATCAGACCGCGAACGAGGGGGCCGTTTTCTCGGTCACCGCCACGGCGACGGATCCGGACGTGCCGGCCAACGGCCTGGCCTACTCGCTCGACACCGCGCCGACGGGCATGACGATCAACCCCGCCACCGGTGCGATCACCTGGACACCCACGGAGGCGCAGGGCCCGGGCGACCACGGCGTCACCGTGCGCGTGACGGACAATGGCTCCCCTGCACTCGAACACACAACCGGCTTCACCGTGACGGTAAAGGAGGTGAACCGGCCGCCGGTGCTGGCGTCCCTTTCCGGCGCGACGGTCCACGCCGGGACCCCGTTCGCGGCCAGCCTGGCGGCGACGGATCCCGACCTGCCGGCCAACACGTTCACCTACTCGTTGGTCAGCGGTCCGGGCGGTGCCACCGTCACGCCGGCCGGGGCGGTGAACTGGAACGCCCCGATCGAGGCCGCCGGGTCCGTCGTGGAATTCACCGTGCGGGCAACGGACGACGGAACGCCGCCGCAAGCCGGTGACGAGACCTTTCAGGTGACCGTGGCGGGCCCCGTGGAAATCCTGGGCTCCGTGGCCGCCGGGGACGCGATTGAGATCACCTGGCGAGCCCTTCCCGGGCTGACGTATCGGCTGATCAGCGCGGAAGCGCTGCCGGCGACCGAATGGGCGCCCTTGTCTGGGGAAGTGACGGCCACCGGCTCCGCCGCCAGCAAGACGATCACGATCAACCCGCAGTCCGCCGCCCTGTTCCTGCGGGTGGAGCTGGTCACGGAGTGAAGCGCGGTTCCGACGCCGCTTCCCCGCCCGTGGTCCCTTCCCGGAATTGTAATCTGGCCAGGCGGCGATAGATGCCGCCGTCGACGGCCGACAATTCGTCGTGCGTTCCGGCCTCCGCCACGCGGCCCTCGGCGATCACAAGGATCTGGTCGGCATGGCGCACCGTCGCCAGCCGGTGCGCGATGATGAAGGTCGTCCGCCCGCGCATCAGCGTTTCGAGGGCCTCCTGGATCAGGCGTTCGCTTTCCGAATCCAGCGAGCTGGTTGCCTCGTCGAGGATCAGGATGGCGGGGTTCCGGAGCAGCGCCCGGGCGATGGCAACCCGTTGGCGTTGGCCGCCGGACAGCTTGATGCCGCGGTCGCCAACCAGCGTTTCGTAGCCTTCGGGAAACTTGGCGATGAACTCGTGCGCGTTGGCCTGCCGGGCCGCGGCCTCGATGTCGGCGCGGGCGGCCCCGGGCCGGCCATAGGCGATGTTCTCCGCGATGCTGCCGCCGAAGAGCAGCACCTCCTGCGGCACCAGCGCCATCTGTTCGCGCAGGGCGGTCAGCGGGAATTCGCGCGCGTCGCGGCCGTCGATGCGCACACAGCCGACGGTCGGATCGTAGAGGCGCAACAGCAGCGAGATGAGCGTGGACTTGCCCGCGCCGCTGGGCCCCACGAGCGCGATCTTCTGGCCGGGCCGGGCGAGAAGGCTGATGCCGCGGAGGACTTCGACCTCGCGCCGGCTCGGGTAGTTGAAGCGCACGTCCTCGAACCGCACTTCGCCCGCCAGCCGGGGTATGGGTGCCGCCTCGGCCGACACCAAGCTCACGTCCACCTCGGCGGTCTCGCGTAGGAGTTCGCGCACGCGTTGGGTCGCGCCGACCGTCTTCTGGATCTGGCTGTAGAGTTCCGCGAACTGGCCCATCGCGCCGGCGACGAAGGTGTTGCACAGGATGAACCGGGTCAGTTCGCCGAAGGTGATTTCGCCCGTCTGCAGCAGCCGCGCCCCGGACCACAGCACCAGCACGATCGACCCGAAGAGCGAGAAGACGATGAAGGCGATGAAGGCCGCGCGCAGCCGGGCGCTGCGCAGCGTGGTCGC
>JBIIUN010000453.1:0-4011 GCA_044339945.1 Kapaibacterium sp. (SeqCode) | reverse complement strand
CGTGGCCATGGCCCGGACCGCCCTCGAATCCTGTAGGAGCCGAGGTCACGAGGCTGACTCTGCTTCCCCCGCAAGTGCCCCGGCAAAAACGGCTCCTACGCCATCCGAAGCGGGCCGCGGCGTCATTCCCGCTTCCACTGGCCTGTCGCCCACGGAACAGCGCAATCCCCGCTCCGCGCAGCTCGACCGGCTGTCCGTCGCGGCGTCCATCGAACTGATGCTGTCCGAGGACGAACGGATTCCCGGCGTCATCCGGTCCCACCGGGTTGCCCTCGAAAAGCTCATTGGCCTGACCACGCGGGCGCTGCGGGACGGCGGCCGGCTGTTCTACGTCGGCGCCGGCACCAGCGGCCGGTTGGGCGTGCTCGATGCCAGCGAATGCCCGCCCACGTTCCGCACTTCGCCCGAGCTCGTGCAGGGCATCATGGCGGGCGGGGAGAAGGCGCTGCACTCCGCCGTCGAGGGCGCTGAGGACGACTTCGGGGCCGGGGCGCGGGCTGCGGAATTTCGCGGGCTCGGCCCCAAGGACGTCCTCGTGGGCATCGCCGCCAGTGGCCGGACGCCTTTCGTGTGGGGCGCGCTGGCGACCGCGAAGCAGCGCGGCGCCCAGACGGCCCTGCTGTGCTTCAATCCGTTCCTGCAATTCGCCCGCGGCCAACGGCCCGACGTGGTGCTCGCGCTCGACTTGGGACCGGAAGTCCTCACCGGCTCCACGCGCCTGAAATCCGGCACCGCGACCAAGCTGGTGCTGAACCTCCTGACGACGCTCACGATGGTCCGGCTCGGCAAGGTGGTGGGCAACCTGATGGTGGACCTCAACCCTTCCAACGTGAAGCTGCGCGACCGCGCCTGCCGCATCGTGGTGGAACTCACCGGCCGCGACTATGCCACCGCCCAGCGGGCACTCGAACAGTCCGGCTGGGTCGTGACGGCGGCGATCACGGCGCTGGGGCGGGGGAAGCAGGCGGGCTGACCCAATGACCTGAAAACTGCAGGCGCCTAATTCCAGGAGGCGGCATAGAGCCACATCCAAACGCCCGGCAATCCCACCAGACAAATGCTCAAAGCCAGGCAATGCCGCGCCGCAAATCCTGTTTTTGGGCGCTTCAGAACAAGGAAAGAGAGGGGCAAGGCCGCCGCTGTAATGGTCGAAACCAGACCAAAGCCGAAGGCGGAGCCCCAGAACTTGAAGACCCAGCCAGGAGGCGGGACCACGACCTCCGCAGCGGTCCATAAACCAAGCTGGAATGGCCAATGTTCGGCCGCACGGAGGCTCCTGATTGCCCATGGTCCCAGCAGGAGTCCAAGCGGATTCAGCAGGGCCGCTGCGAGTAGTAGTGTCCACGGCGGACGAGGTGTTCTTGATGAAGACGTTCCTACCATCGCCCGCGCCCTGCATGCCTGGGCAACCGCGAGCGCCTCTACCACCGGAATCCAAAGGCCCAGGATCATGATCCACGGCCAATCTCCCAACCGCGACTTCCACGAATACACGACGGCGGTGATCGCAAAGGGCACTGCGAGCCATCTTGAGTGAGGAGTTTCTAACCGCCGCGCCAACCACACGGCGGCGAAAAATCCCCAGAGCGCTTGGGGCAAAACCCAAGCCAGCCAAGGCAGAAGTGCAGTCAGAACCTCTGAGCCACCTTTCAATACCAGGGGTAACATCAGGTTCGTTACGGCCGCCCCAAGCAGCATGGCCATTTGAACCGCAACCAAGGTCGCGATCGCCAAGGCCGCACCAAACCGGATCAGGGGTTGTTTCATTCGCGTCCGAAGTTCTGACCGAGGTGCGGCCCCTTCGTTTTGGGCTCTTGCTCAGTCGTTCACGCTGAGGCTCAGGTCCAACGACCGTTCCACGCAGGCGAGCATCAATCGCCGAAATGGTTCCGGGTCGCCCAGGTCCGCCAAGTCGAGCGCCTTGATGTAGTCCGCTCGCTGCTCGGCGGGAATGACGGTCAGCGGATAGCCGTGGCGGAGCAGGACCAGATTCATCAGCAGCCGCGCCGTCCGGCCATTGCCATCCACAAAGGGGTGGATCTTCGCGAAGCGGTAATGCGCCTCGGCGGCCAACAGCACGGGATGCAGCTCGGCGCCGACCAGCCACGCGGCAAACGCTTCCATCAGTTCGGGGACCTTGAGTGGATTCGGCGGGATCAGCGGACTGCCCTTCACGAAGACCCGGGTCGCCCGGTAACGACCGGCCCAAGCATCGTCGATGTTCCGCAGCACCTGCGCGTGCAGATCCAGGATTTGCCTTTCAGAAATCGGCCCCGGCTCGCGAGCCACGCCGTAGAGCAGCTTCACCGCGGCATCGTGATTGATGACCTCGTGAATTTCCCGCAACTGCTTCCCGGCCGGGGTCAGGCCCTCGTCGATCAGCAGTTGGGTTTCCCTCAGTGTCAGCGTGTTGCCCTCGATCGCGTTGGACGCGTGCGTCAGTTCCAACCGGAGCTTGTGCTCCAACGACGCGGCGAACGGCTCGGGCAGCGGCAACAAAGTCGCCAATTGCCGCTGCTTGGCGGTGAGGCGGGCGATGATATCCGGCAGCGATTCCACGCTCACTTTCCTCCGGAAACCGCCTCGGTTTCCCGCATCCGATCCGCCGTCGTGTCGCCACCGGTCTCCACCTTCGCCACGGCTTCCGCCTGCGGTTCGTCCCAGACGCGGATGGGTTCGTAGAACGTGTTCCGCTGGACCGGTTCGCGGCCGGCTTCGCGGATGGCCTTCACGAGGTCCTTCTCGGTCTGGAGCTGCGGGGACTTCGCGCCGGCCATGTGGAAGATGTGTTCCTCCACGATGGTGCCGTGCAGGTCGTCGGCGCCGTAGCTCAGGGCGATCTGCGCCAGCTTCACGCCCATGCCGACCCAGTAGGCGGTAATGTGCGGGAAGTTGTCGAGGAACAGCCGGGCGACCGCGATGGTGCGAAGCTGGTCGAAGCCGCTGGGCGCGTGCGTCACGGGAATGCCGTTGTTGTCGGGCTGATACGGCAGGCCGATGAAGCCGGTGAAACCCTGGGTCTCGTCCTGCAAACCGCGCAGGAGGCTGAGATGATGCACGCGGTCGGCGAGCGACTCGACATGGCCGTAAAGCATCGTGCAGGTGCTGCGGCCGCCGAGCTGGTGCCAGGTGCGGTGGACGTCGAGGTATTCCTCGGCCGACTCCTTGCCGCGGGCGATCTGCGCGCGGACCTCCTTGCGGAAGATCTCCGCGCCGCCGCCGGTGAGCGATTCGAGGCCGGCGGCCTTCAGTTCGAGCAGCGTGTCGCGCACCGACTTCTTGGCGAGCCAGGCGAGGTGCAGGATTTCAATTGCGGTGAAGCACTTGAGCTGGAGCCGCGGGTCGAGCGCCTTCAGCTCGCGCAGGAAACCGGTGTAGTAGCTGAACGGCAGGGACGGATGCAGTCCGCCCACGATGTGCAGCTCGGTGATGCCGAGCGCGAGCGCCTCGCGGGCCTTCTGCACCATCTGCTCGGCGGTAAGCTGGAAGCCGTCGGCGTCGCGCTTCTTCTTGGAGAAGGCGCAGAACTGGCAGCTCAGGATGCAGTAGTTCGAGTAGTTGAGGTAGCGGTTGACGATGTAGGAGGCGCGGCGGCCGTTGCGGCGCTGGTTGGCGAAGTCCGCCAGGGCGCCGAGGGCGTTGAGGTCGCGCGTCTCGAACAGGCGCAGGCCGTCGGCTTCCGACAGGCGTTCGCCGGCCTCCACCTTGGCGGCGAGGTCGGCCAGTTCGCTGCGTTGCAGCACAAAGTTCACGGGCGGGAATGAACAGCAAAGACGCCAACTCGCAAAGGACGGAGCTTGGGCTGCCATGTTTCGCCAGTCGTCGGCCTTTGGCGGCGCTGGATACCAGGGACTCCCGGCGGGACGCCGGCAGCACTTTGCCGGCGCGTGCCCACTTCCGGCTTTCGTCGGCCCGCGTTCCTCGGCCATGCTGCGGCCATGTCCCCGCTGAAACACCTGCTGCTTACGCTCACCCTCGCCGCGTCGGCCTTGGCCGCCTTCGCCGCAGAAC
>JBIIUN010000062.1:0-14401 GCA_044339945.1 Kapaibacterium sp. (SeqCode) | reverse complement strand
CCGGCGTCGGTTTCCTGGAGGATTTCCGTGCCGGTGATGTCGGCCGGCATCAGGTCGGGCGTGAACTGGATGCGCGCGAACTTCAGGTGGAAGACCTGCGCGATGGACTTCACGAGCAGCGTCTTGGCGAGGCCGGGCGCGCCGGTGATGAGGCAGTGCCCGCCGGCGATGAGCGCGAGCAGGATCTGGTCGATCACCTCGCGCTGGCCGACGATGACTTTGGCGAGTTCGGCCTCAATGCGGCCGCGGCCGGCGACGAGGCGGTCGTAAACGTCGCGGTCGGTGGGAACCGCGGCGGCTTCGGGCAGGGGCGGAGGGGTGGGATGGCTCATGGTGGGAAAGGCGTCGCTGCGTCAGTGGGTCATCACGTAGAAGATGAGATTGATGCCGAGGGGATACGAGATTTTCTCGGAGAAGTTGTGGAAGTAGAAGTCGCTTTCACCCTCGCGCTCCCAGCCGTCGCCGTTGTCGGTGTTGTGCGCGGCAAAGACCATGATCCGGCCCGCGTCGTCGAAGATCACGCGGTGATGGACTTCCTGGGCGTCGGGCCGTTCCCAGGTGACGCCGCCGTTCCATTCGCTTTCGACGCCGAGGCCGACGTTGGGCACCTGCCCCTTCGCCTTGATGTCGAAGACGCAGTGGTAGAGCGGATGGTCGAGCGGCAGTTCGGTGAAGCTGCGCTCAGGGAAGACCTGCTTCATGACCTCCTCGACGTTCTCCCAGTCGCGTTCGCCCCAGAAGTCGTCGAACATCAGGAAGCCGCCGTTCAGCAGGTATTCGCGGAGCCGCCGGATCTCCGCGTCGGATAGGTAAAGCGCCCCGCCCTCGACGAGGTAGAGCCACGGGAAGTTGGCCAGATCCTCGTCGGTTAGCCCCAGAACGCGCCCGTCCGGATCGACCCGCAGCGCGGTCATCTGCTGGAGGCGATAGGACAGGTTGAGGTCGCTGTCCGGGATGTCGGTGGACCAACCGCCGCGCCCGCCCCGCCCGCCGTGCAGGTAACGGACCCGGGCGAAGGTAAAGACATCCTTCTCGAAGCCGACGGGATTCTTCCATTCCGGCGTGCCAGTGCTGTGGGATTCCACCTCGCGCGCGGTGCGAACGTCCTCGGCCACGTTGCTTTCGCCCCACCACGCCCGGCCGCCGCGCCGCTGGGCGAAGGCGAGGGAGGCCACCAAAAGAAAACAAACCGTGATGGCAGCGGCGCGAAGCAAAGTAGGGCAGGCTGCCAGCCTGCCCCAGTTCCGGGAAGCGCGGGGAGGCTGGCAGCCTGCCTTACTTTGGGCCAACGCGTCGGGAGACAGGTCCACGGCGGATTTCAACTCAGCCAGGTTCCCCCTCACCCTGGCCCTCTCCCTTGGGGAGAGGGGAAAGCGCGCCAGTGCCTGGCGAACCCATGGGCCGCCCTGACGAAGGCCGCACAGGAATGCGCTGAAGCGGAGAGCGCGGCGTGTGGAGTCGTCCGGCTTCGTGACGTTCTCCCTCTCCCCGGGGGAGAGGGCAGGGGTGAGGGGGAACGACGCGCCGAACGAATGACACGCATCGGCTGCCGCCTCATTCCTCATTCCGCATTCCGCACTCCGCATTGCTTCCGCCTCCTCACGTCGGCGGCTACACAGGGATTCCTGCGAGACGGGTTCGGCGGCGTTGGCGGCGGCGGGCTTCATCGGGCGTCAGTGGGTCATCACGTAGAAGATGATGTTCACGCCCAGCGGGTAGGCGACCTTTTCGGAGAAGTTGTGGAAGTAGTAGTCGCTCTCGCCTTCGCGTTCCCAGCCGTCCGACATGTCGGCGTTGTGCAGCGCCAGCACCATCAGTCGGCCCTTGTCGTCGGCGATGGCGCGGTGATGGACCTCCCGGCACTCCTCGCCGTCGTGGACTTCCCAGGTCACGCCGGTCTGCTCGCTCGCGATGCCGAGGCGGATGTTGGGCACCTGGACCTTGGCCTTGATCTCGAACACACCGTGGTAGAGCGGATGATCCAACGGCAGTTCAAAGAACTCGCGGTTCGGGAAAACCTCCTTCATGGCCGTCGTGCAGTTCTCCCATTCGCGCTCGCCGTGGAAATCGGCCATCAGCAGGAAGCCGCCGTTCTGGAGATGGTTTCGCAAGGCCAATGCCTCCTGCTCGGTGAAATTCAGCGAACCCGGCGCGGCCGCGAAGAGGAACGGGTAGTCCGAGAGTTCGACGTCGGTAGGGCGGATCAGCCGGCCGTTGGGGTCCACTCGCAGCGACATCATCTGCTGGAGCCGGTAGGAGAGGTTCAGGTCGCTGTCGGGCAGGTCGGTCGTCCAGCCGCCGCTGCCCCGCCGGCTGCGGTCGGGGCTCTTGTCGTAACGGAGCCGCGTAAACGTGAAGGCATCCGTCTCGAAGCCCGGTGCGTTGGTCCACATCGGGGTCTCAATGGGGGTGCGTGACTCGACATCCCGGGCGGTCTTGGTGCTTTCGGGGACCATCAACTCGCCCCCGCCCATGAAGGCGCCGCCACCACCGCGACGTTGGGCGAAGGCCACCGCCGCCAGGAGGAAGACGAGCAGGCAGGAAAACAGGCGGACGCGGCCGGACACAAAACCGACAGCGGTGGCCAGGACCGTGGAATCGGAAACGTTGACCGGAAACGAAATTGAGGTTGGCCCGCCCTCACCCCGGCCCTCTCCCCCGGGGAGAGGGGGAAGGTTACGATGCGCACCGACTCTAGACGGAGCGGTCTCCGATTCAGCCAGGCGCGGCGCTGTCATCGTCCGATGTGATTGTGGCGTAGCCGGGTCTGAGTGGGCGGCCCTCTCTCCTTGGGTGAGGGGGCCGGGGTCAGGGCGGGCGTTGTTTGCCGAGGTTACCACCACGGGCCCATGATTCGCGTTGGAAGCCGGGTTCCTCATCACTCAAACGCTTGGACTTGAGCCGGCTTCGGTCCGGGCGGCAGCTTGAGCAGCAGTTCCAACGCGTCACGGTGACGCGGGGCGTCTTCCAAGGTTTGCAGGACATGCCGGCGGGAGGCAGTCTGGTCGGTCGGTTCCAGCAGGCGCGCGAGCTGGAAATGGACTTCCGGCGGGTTCGGCGGATCCAGTTCGAGCTGGGTGCGCAGCGCGCCGACGGCGACCGGAATGTCGCCGGTTTTCTCGGCGGCGCGGGCCAGATGGCGGTAGGGCGCGGGCACGAGCGGGTTCACCGCCAGGTAACGGCGGGTGGCGTTCCGCACTTCGGTCCAGTCACCCGAGGCGGCGCCCAGTTCCATCAGGCGCAGGTTGGCCTCCGCGGCCTCGGCGTCGTGCTCCACCCAACGCAGCAGGACCCCGCGCTCCAAATTGGTCTCGCCGAGCGAACGGTGCACCAGCGTGAGCAACCCATACGCGGAATCGCGGCCCTTCTGCGTGGGGAACTCGGCGACCAGCTTTTCCAGCGGCGCCTTGGCCCGGGCCCATTCCTTGGCCCCGACCGCCTTGGCCGCCAGATATCGGAGCGCCCAGTAGTTCGCCGGGCGGCCCTCGGCCCATTGCCGCATCTGGGCTTCGGAAGCGGGTCCGGCCGGGCGTTTCGGGCCGTCTTGGCCGCCGCCCAGCAAGGCACTGAGCAGGTTGGTCGCGGTGATCGTGGAGGCGCCTTCGAAATCCGGCTGGGTGAAGTCGAGTCCGGGCGCCAACGCATTGGCCTTGGCACGGGCGAACGCGGCGAAGTCCTTCTCCAGGCTGGACAGCTTGGCGGTGTGCTTTTCCAGCGCGTCGTTGATGAAGACGCCTTCCCCGAGGTCACGCAGAATGGCCTTCACGGCGTCCACACCATGGCGGTCGATCAGGAACTCCACGACGATGGACGCCTCGTAGTAGGCGAACTGGAGATGCAACGGCGTCTTGGGCGTCAGGAACGCGGCGCTCAGGCGTTCGATCGGCACGAGATCCTTCTCCAGGATCATCTCGCGATAACGCGGCGTGAGCCGTTCGCCCCAGGCGGGATTCGCCTGCCGCTCCTCGTAGGTGGAGATGCCTTCGCTGAGCCAGCGCGGCATCTTGTTCTTCGTGAGCGTGAGCGTCACGACGTGACAGAACTCGTGCCACAACACGGCTTCCCAGTTGATCGAGTTGCCCTTGTTAGCCGCGGGGCTGTTGGCAGTGACAACGCTGCCGAAGCAGACGCCGAGGTAACCCGGGTTGTCGGGCATGCCAAAGGTGCGGACCCCGAAATCCTTCTGCGACGCGAAGATTTCGACGGTGGTGCGCTCGGCGAGCTGGAGGCCGTATTTCTCGCAGAGTTTCGTGCGGGCGGCTTCGAGCAGCTCCAGCACGCGCGGCCCGTAGATGACCGCCTCGCGGGAATCCATCCGGACGAGGAAGTGGTCGTTCGTCAGTGCGGCATACCTCCGCATGGTGTCGCGCAGGGTGACGAGGTTGAACGCCCCGACGTCGTAGCCGTCGGCCACGTTGACCTCGTCGGCCAGCTTCCAGCCCTCGTCCTCCTGGCCCAGGCGAAGCAGGTCGCTGGCGAGCTGAGATTTGGCCGGCAAATAACCCGGGTCGAACGCCAACGCCTGCCGCTGCCGGGCGGAACCTTCGGCGAACCGGTATTTCTCGGACAGCTTGCGACCGATGAGGTGATCCACCCGCGGGTTGGCGGGGGCGAACTTCAGCGCGGTTTCCCGGGCGGTCGCCTCGGCGGCGGCATCGTGGCGGAGGTGTGCCAGCACGGCGCGGAACGCCCACAGGTCCGGATGCCACGGATTTACCTTGGCGATCTCGTCGAGGGTCTGGGCCGCGGTGTCGTAGCCTTCACCGTCGATGTGATTCTCGGCGAGCAGCAGCAGCGTCGGCACGTGGCGCGGATTCGCCTTCAGGGCGGCCTCGACCGCCGCGCCCATTTCCTTGCGGTCGCCCTCGGTGTGGGCGCGGGCGAGGCCGAACAACAGGTCTGCGTCGTCGGGAACCTGCTTCAAGCCTTCCGCGAAGGCCTTCGCCGCGAGGGCCGCGTCGTGCTTCTCCAACGCCAGGTCGCCGCGGGCCACGTAAACTTCGCGGAGCTTGGGATCCGCCTGCTGGAGGGGCGCGTAAATCTTCTCCAGCACTTCCTTGGGATCGGCGCCCAGCAGCAGCGCCGCCCGGCCGAAGGCCACCCGGCTCAGCGCGTCGCGCGAACCCATGCGGTTGCTGACCAGGAATCTTACCCGGTCGAGCATCTCGACGGCGTTGGTCGCGTCGCCATTGCTGAGGAACGCATCGCGCGCGGCCCAGACGACCCGGATGCTCCGGCCATTGCGCGCCAGGGCATTGGTCGCGGCCGACCGGGCCTCGGGATAGCGGCCCAACGTCAGCAGGCAACGCAGCCGCAGGTGGTGCCAATCCTCGTCGCCGGGAAGTTTATCCAGGCCGTCTTCGGCTGCCTCCAAGGCCGCCTCATACTTGCCAGCCCGGAACTGGGTGTCGGCCTCCACCAGCGACGCCGCCCCGAGCGGGAGGGCCAACGCCCACAGCCCCAGCCAGAAACCGAGGGCCGCGGCCAGGCCACGGCGGACGGGGATTGCGGGGAGCGTCATGGGCAACTGTTCGCCGCGAACCGGGCAATTCTCAAGCCACGAACCGGGCAATCTGGTGACGCGGCAACCGGCCGGCCGGTTTCACGAAGTTTGGACCGGCCCGAGGCAAAATTTCCCGGGCCCGCAACCGATTTTTCCCGATGGCAATCCGCCGTTGACCAGTCCCCGCCCGAAACCCAACTTCGCGGCCTGCTTTCGTCGCGATGAAGACGCTCCTGTTCGTTTGCACCGGTAACACCTGCCGCAGCCCCATGGCTGAGGCCTTGGCGCGCCGGAGCCTCGCGGGCAAGGAAGGGTGGCGGGTCGTCTCCGCCGGCATCGGCGCCGTGAACGGCCAACCGCCCAGCCGCAATGCCGTGCTCGCCATGCAGCAGCTGGGCGTGGACATCGCCGGCCACCGGTCACAGATGCTGACGCAGCGGCTCGTGCGCGAGGCGGACTACATTTTCGGCCTCACCCACGGCCATGTGGAGGCGATTGCCTACCTTTATCCCGACGCCGGGGAGAAAACCTTCGTCCTGCGGGAGTTCGATCCCGAGCTCCAAGGCTACGAGCAGGACATCTCCGACCCCATCGGCGGCCCGCTCGACGGTTACGTCGAATGCCGTCGGGAAATCGAGGAAGGCGTCGCCCGCGCCCTCGCCGTCGTCCACGAACATACCCTTGTGACCGCCCGCACCACCTTCGCCATCGGCTCCGACCACGCCGGCTTCGCCCTCAAGCAGGCCATTGTCCCGGCCCTCCAGCAGCGCGGAATGACCGTCCACGATGTCGGCACCCATTCCGCCGATTCCACCGACTATCCCGACTACGCCCACGCGGTGGCCCACATGGTCGCCAACGGCGAGGTGGACTTCGGCATCCTCTGCTGCTCGACCGGCATTGGCATGAGCATGGCCGCCAACAAGGTGCCCGGCGTGCGCGCCGCCCTGGTGGTCAACCCCGAGGTCGCCGCCCTCACCCGCCAGCACAACGACGCCAACGTCGTGTGCCTCGGCGCCAAGACCAGCACGCCCGAACAGGCGGTGAAGATTCTCGAAGCGTTCCTCCAGGCCGACTTTGAAGGCGGCCGTCACGAGCGACGCGTCAACAAGATCGAAGACGACATGCACCCAGAACTAGCCCTCGAACAAATCGACCCCGAAATCGCGTCCGTCATTGAGCACGAGCGCCGGCGCCAGCAGGAAAACATTGAGCTCATCGCCTCGGAAAACTTCACCAGCCCGGCCGTCATGGAGGCCCAGGGCAGCGTGCTCACCAACAAATACGCCGAGGGTTATCCCAAGAAGCGCTGGTATGGTGGCTGCGAGAACGTGGACGTGGCCGAACAGCTCGCGATTGACCGCGCCAAGCAGCTCTTCGGCGCGGAGCACGCCAACGTGCAGCCCCACTCCGGCTCCGGCGCCAACATGGCGGTGTATTTCGCCATGCTGAAGCCCGGCGACAAGCTCCTGACCATGGACCTGTCGCACGGCGGCCACCTTACGCACGGCAACAAGGCCAATTTCTCCGGCAAGTTCTTCGAGATCGTCCACTACGGCGTCCGCAAGGAGGACGAACTGATCGACTACGATCAGCTCGCCGCCATGGCCCGGGAACACAAGCCGAACATGATCACGGTCGGCGCCTCGGCCTATCCGCGGGTCATCGATTTCGCCCGCATGGGTGAAATCGCCCGCGAAGTCGGCGCCCTGCTCCTCGCAGACATCGCGCACATCGCCGGCCTCGTCGCCGCCGGCGTCCACCCGAGCCCCTTCCCGCACGCCGACTTCGTCACCACGACCACGCACAAGACGCTCCGCGGCCCGCGCGGCGGCCTGACGATGTGCCGGGCGCAGTTCGCCAAGGCGATTGATTCCCAGGTCTTCCCCGGCATCCAGGGCGGCCCGCTCATGCACGTCATCGCGGCTAAGGCGGTGTGCTTCCACGAGGCATTGCAGCCCGGCTTCAAGGAATACCAGGCGCAGATCGTTAAGAACGCCCGGGCGCTCGCCGCCGGGATGCTCCGCAACGGCTTCCGCCTCGTCTCCGGCGGCACCGACAACCACCTGATGCTCGTCGATGTCGGCGCCCGCGGGCTCGGCGGCAAGCAGTGCCAGCTCGCGCTCGACGAAGCCGGCATCACCACGAACAAGAACACCATTCCGTTCGAAACGCGTTCCGTGTTCGAGGGCAGCGGCGTCCGCTTGGGCACGCCGGCCGTCACCTCACGCGGCATGAAGGAGTCCGAGATGGCCGCCATCGCCGACATGATCAGCGAGGTGCTGCTCGACATCGCGAACCCGGCCACGGCCCACAAGGTCCGCGACCGCGTCCACGCGCTGACGGCGAAGTTCCCGCTGCCGTATTGAGCGACCACGCCACGATCTATTCGGGGCAACCCATCCTGTGTCCGCGGCGCGGCACAGGATTTTTTGTTGGGACCATTCCTGAACCAGCCCGGCCGCGGCCCTTCGGCGTGCCGATCGGCCGGAACCTTGGTCCAATTTCCGGGTTCAACCTGCCATGAAACTGGTGCTCCGTCTGCTCTCCCTGGCCGCGATGGTTTACGTCGGGCTGGCCGCCTTCCTGTTCGTCCAGCAAAGGAAGCTCATCTATTTCCCTACCCGCCTCACTGCCGAGGAACTCGCCGCCCGCGCCGCGGAGCTGCAATTCCGGCCATGGACCAACGCGAACGGCAATCGCATCGGTTGGTGGCGGCCCGCCGAAGGAAAAGCGGTCGGCACGGTGCTCATCACCCACGGCAACGCCAGCACCGCCGTCGGCCGCGAATACATCGTTCAACCCCTCCAATCGGCCCGGCCGCTGGACGTGTTCGTGCTGGAATATCCCGGCTTCGCCGACCGTCCGGGTGAACCAACCGAGGCTTCCCTGCTCGGCGCCGCGACGGAGGGTTTCGTCCTGCTCACGAATCGTCCCGGCCCGCTGCTGCTCGTCGGCGAGTCGTTGGGCACCGGAGTGGCGGCTTACCTGGCTGGCCAATTTCCCGACCGGGTCGCCTGCGTGTGCCTGCTGGCGCCTTACACCCGCCTGAGCGACGTGGGCGCGGCGCAGTTCCCGTGGCTGCCGGTCCGGCTGCTGCTGCGCGACCGGTATCCTTCCGCGGAACATCTCCGGGCGTTTCACGGGCCGCTGGCCGTGTTGGTGGGCGAGGCGGACAGCACCGTTCCGGCGGAGCTGGGTCGCCGGCTCCACGCGGGCTATGACGGCCCCAAGCGGCTCTGGAGCTTTCCCGGCCAAGAGCATTGGGAGGTCATCAAGCAACCCGCCGACGTCTGGCTGGAGGTGCTGCGGTTCCTGTTGCCGGAATGAGGGCGCCTTAAGCCGGGCTGCCGAGCACGCGGATCAAGTGCGCGATTTCGTCGTCGATCTCGGCGGGACTGCTGACCAATTCAGCGATCTCCGCCCGCAGGCGTTCGCGGAACCGTGTCCGTAGCCGGTGCATCATGACGTGGACCGCCGTCTCGCTCAGGCCGAATCGCTGGGCCAGCAGGTGGGCAGGTTCGCCGCGGTTGCCACCCCACAGGCGCTGCCGCAATTCCGCGAACAACCCCGGCCGGGCGCATTGGTTGAACTCGGCTTCCAACTGCGCGAGGACGCCCTCCAGGAGCGTCAGCGCCCACTTCCGCTCGAAGAGGATTTCGGCGGTGACCCCGTCGGTGGGTTCGGCCAGGTAGGCTTCTTCCGCGACCAGTTCGTCTAGGGAGACCACTTGGCCGCCGCCGCGTTTCCGGGCGTGGGACCGGTGGTGTTCGTCGTGCAGGAAGTTCTTGAGGGAACAGAGCAGGAACGTGCGGAAGCGGCCCTTGTCCGGCTCCGCCCGGCTGAAGAATTCGCGGGCCAGCAGCCGGCCGAAAAACTCCTGCGCCTGGTCCTGGGCATCCGCCGGGCTGGCTCCGAAGCGGCGGATGTAGGCATACACCGGGGGCCAGTAAGTCTGGCAGAGCGCCGCCAAGGCCGTCTGCTGCGCGATCTCACCGCCGCCCCCGGCTTCCAGGACCTGCGTCCACCGCGTGGTGGCAAACACCGCCCCGGTATGGCTGGAGGGTTGGGCGAAAACCGGGTTCATCAGGTGAGGCGGGCAGGGTTTAGAATGACCTTCCCGCCACCGCAAGCCTGCGGTCGCCGGCCGCCGGTCAGAGGATGTTGGCGGCGGTTTCCGCGAGTTCGCTGCGCTCGCCCTGGGACAGTTCGACGTGCGCGGCGATGGCCTGGTCGCGGAACCGGTTCACGACGTAGGTGAAGCCGTTGCTCGCGGCGTCCACGTAGGGATTGTCGATCTGGTAGGGGTCGCCGGTGAGGATGATCTTCGTGCCGGAACCGACCCGGGTGAGGATGGTCTTGGCCTCGAGCGGGGTGAGGTTCTGGGCCTCGTCCACGATCATGAACTGGTTGGCGATGCTGCGGCCGCGGATGTAGCTGAGCGCCTCGACGACGATGGTGCCGTTGCGCAGCAGGTCGGAACTGCGCCGCGATTCATGGCCCATGTTGAGGTCACCGAGCATTTCCAGGGCGTCGTGGATCGGCTGCATCCACGGCCCGAGCTTCTCTTCGAGCGAACCGGGAAGAAAGCCGAGCTCCTTGCCCATCGAGATGGTCGGCCGGGCGACGATGAGGCGCCGGAACTCGCGGTCGCTGACCGTCCGCTTCAGGCCGGCCGCGAGGGCGATGAGCGTCTTGCCGGTGCCGGCTTTGCCCATCAGGGACACAAACTTGATCTTTTCGTCGAGCAACGCGTCGAGGGCGAAGTTCTGTTCCCGGTTGCGCGGCCGGATGCCCCAGACGTTACCGCACTCGTGCAACGGCACGAGCTTGGTTCCGGTGGCATCGACCCGGCCCAGCAGCACCCGCTTGGGATCGGAATCGCAGATCAGCGTGCCGTATTCGTTGGGATAGCGGCGGGGCGAGGCTGGCAGCAGCAATTCACCGTGCGCCCGGAATTCGCTCAGTTTGGCGGCCGGCAATACCAGGTCGAACTTCCCGGTGTAGAGGTCCTTGAGGTTGACGCGGTCGGTCTCGTAGTCCTCCGCCGGCAGCCCCCAAGCATCGGATTTGAGCCGCAGGTTGATGTCCTTCGTGACGAGAATCGTGGGTGTCTTGGGTTCGCTCCGCCGGACTTCCAAGGCGAGAGCCAGGATCCGGTTATCCACGGAACCGCCGAGCAAGCTGGCGTCGGCCGGACCGGCCTTGCCCTTGGCGCTGGCCAATTGGTGGGCAAAAACAATCCGCAATCGGCCGCCCTGTTCCAGCGGCACCCCTTCGCTGAGGGAGCCCTGCGCCCGCAACTTATCGAGCAACCGGCTCACCGCCCGGGCATTCTGGCCGCGTTCGGTGGTCTCCCGCTTGAACTTATCGATCTCCTCAATGACCTCGATCGGCAACAGGACGTTGTTGTCCTGGAAGTTCAGCAGCGCATCGGGGTCGTGCAGCAGCACGTTGGTGTCGAGAACGTAGTTCTTCACCCGCGTGCCCGCCCCGCCGGGATTCGGACGCGAGCTGCGTCGGGTGGCTTTTGGGGTGGTCTCTGCCGTCATTGGGGAAAGAGCGGAGCCGGTGGCGTCCAGCACGTTTTCGAGCACGGCGAAACGATGGCCGGGCGCCTTGTTTTCTCAAGTTGAAATCCGGTGACAACCACCATTTGTGGGGGAGCGGGCAATCCAAACCCCAATTCGTGGTTTACCGAGCCGCCAAGCGCTCCTTGGTCTCCGCCTGGAGTTCGTCCACCTCCGGCTTCACCTCGGCCCGGGTCTCACTGTCCATCCGGTCGATGAACAGGATGCCGTTGAGGTGATCCACCTCGTGCTGCACCGCCCGGGCGAGCAGGCCGCCCGCCTTGAAGGAGTAGCTTTCGCCACGTTCGTTCTGGGCCGTCACCTCCACCTCGGACGGACGGATGACGTCGCCGTAGATCTGCGGAAAGCTGAGGCAACCCTCCGGCCCCGCCTCGCGCGGACCTTGCGGCGTAATCACCGGGTTGATCAGGACAAGCGGCATGAACGAATCCGGGTCGGCCGGCTGTCCCTGGATCCACAGCAACGACGGCCGATCCTTCATGCCGCGCACGTCGATGACAGTGAGCTGGATGGCCCGGCCGACCTGCTGGGCCGCGAGCCCCACGCCCCGGGCGGCTTTCATCGTCTCGAACATGTCGGCGATGAACTGGCTGATTTCCGGGGTGATGGCTTCGATCTTCGCGCCCTTCTTGCGCAGGACGGGATCACCGTATTTGACGACTTCAAGGACCATGGAAGGAGACGCTTACTGGGGCCAATTGGTCATGAGGGCGGTCAGGTCCGAGACCGTCGGGCTTTCCGCGGTGCGGACATAGTGGCCGCTGGTGCTCACGCCGCAGAGCACGCTCGCGGCATTGTCGAGTCCCAGCAGCTTGCCGAGGCAGAAGCCGCTGTTGAAGTGGTCGCCGGCGCCCGTCGTGATCTTGGGCTTCTTGCACACCGGTCCGATGACCACGTCGGCCTTGCCATTCGAGACGGCGAGCGCGTAGGCGACCGGGTGCACCACCAGCGTCTCCACCTGGATGCGCTGCTGAATCTGCACGCTGAGGGCGGCCAAGCCTTCCCACTCCTGCGCCGCGGAGTTCAACCCGAGCACCTTGGCGATCTCGTAGGCTTCCTTCTCGTTTAGTCCAAGGATGACGTCGAACTTGGTCTGGAATTTCGCGATCAGCTCCAACGCGCGGGCGATGTCCTCCGGCGTGCGCTTTTCGGGATCGGCGAGGTCGAAGAACATGCGGCGGCGCGCCCCCGCCACCCCGGGCAGCAACTCCCCCTGGATGCTCGCCCAGATGTCGGACATGTAGGGCAGCATCGTCCAGTTCACGAAGGCGACGAGGTTCGAGCTGGCGAACTGGTGGGCGAACTTCTCCTTCCCGTAACGCGCCGTGATGTTTTCCCACGACACCTGCTTGAGCGTGTAGTGCTTGCCCACCATCAGCTTGCCGTCCTCGAACTCGAGGGCGTCGGTCAGGCCGGGCTCGCAGATCGTCGTCACGTCGGCGCGGGCCGCGAACGGCTCGAACACCGGGTGCATGGCCGGCCAACCGAGCGAACCGACATAGGTCACGCCGATGCCGAAGCGGGCGAGCGCATTGGCCATGATCGGGCCGTTGCCGCCGAGCTTGGTCATCACGTTGACGAGTTCGACGTTCGTGCTCTTGCCGGCGGCGGCGGCGAGGCGCTGCGCGTAGGCGGCGATGGTCGGCACGCGGTCGTAGCGGTTGGCGTCGTAACGCTTGTCGACGACGTGGAGGATCTCATCCACGAAACCGTCGAGCCCGACGAAGGCGGTGAGCGACGGAACATGGCTGGCGGCGCTGGCCAACTGGCCGGCGACGGAATTGCGGAACTCTTGGGAGGTGATCATGCGGGAAAAAGTGGATCAGAATTGGGCGAGGGGAACGTGAGGGTAGTCGAGAATGCGTCTATCAAGCGTCACAAGCTTCATTCCCAAGACCCGGGCGGACGCTACCAACCAGCGGTCGGCCGGATCACGATGGAAGGGAGAGGGGAGCAAGGTGGCCCCAATGGCAATCTCGGTGGACAATTCAACGAGTTTCACGCCGGGGTAGGCGAGACTCGCCTTTACCCACTCTGCGACGGGCGCGGTCAAATCCAGCCGGCCGTATTGCACCAGCATCGCGACTTCCCAGCAGGAGATGACGCTTACCCCGATGCCGGTGGAAACGTGGGCTTCAATCAGTTGCCGACACTTGGCAGGTAGCTGCGTGTCGCGATGGACCCACCAAATCCAGATATGCGTATCGAGCAGGATCACTGGATGGCTTCCCAATCATCTTCGCCCACCGGATCGAACGGCCGCTCGTAGCGAAGGGGCACCCCTTCAAAGGGTCGTTCCGGATTGGCCGGCTTGCGCTCCGGCTGGGGTAGCACGATGACCTCAACGAATTCTCCCGCCTGCCAAGGCAGACCGCTGAGCAGGATGGTGCCATCCTTTCCCACCGTGGTTTCCAAACGCATCGCTTGCATGGCGGAGTATGGGGATGGAAATCAAGCCGCGGCAAGGAGCCCGCGGCCGGCTGGGCCTGGGGCGGAATTGCGGAAGTCTTGGGAACAAGTCACGGAAAATTCGGGAACGAAGGGATTAGGCTAGCAGTTGACGGAGCAAGGCCGCGGCTTCGGTCTGTCCGCTGAGTTGCCTGGTTTCCTTGTCGAAGAAAGGCTCGTCGCCAAACAGATCCCAGTCGCGAGGAGACACGTAGCTACAAGCGGCCCACTCCTTCAGGAAGGCCGAAAAGCTAGGCGACAAAACCCAGCTCTCGTCTTCGTGACAGAGGAAAAGCACGCGCGGATCGTCAACCTCGTGCGCCAAATCAACGGCTAAGAAATCACCGTCGCCAATGTCGTGAAATGGCAGGCAATTGACCAACCGACTATACTCTTGCGAATCCTCCGGAAGATCGGTTTCGACGGCCCACGCCTTAGCCTCTGCCTTTAGGACCACAAGCTGATCGGAGCACAGGAACTCGCCACCGCCACGAATGCATGCATCCAAGCCAGCTTCAGAGAGTTCATCTGATGTTTCGCCGCCCGGCGTCCAAGAATAGTTCGCGGAAACGGATCGGGCACCGTTTAGAAAGAACTCCCGGACCGATCTGGGCAGTGACGCTCCCAAATCGTGCTCCAAGGCCAGCAAGTCAGGCTCCGTGAGGGGGGGGGTGGCCTTTGCGTTGGCCTCAATTTCTCCGGTTACCTTCTCAGGCAAACCGTTGACGAATTCAATCAAACGCGCCGTCCAATCTTGGTAGTCCATTAGCATGCTGGTTTGGTGAGGCACTAGAATCGAAGCCGGCTCAGTCGAGGTTCACTCCAAGTATCTCCAGCACCCGGTTCAGTTCATCATCGG
>JBIIUN010000452.1:0-4029 GCA_044339945.1 Kapaibacterium sp. (SeqCode) | reverse complement strand
GGGACGCGCGCACTTCTACGAGGGCTTCGCGATGGACGAAGTCACCTTCGCCACGCGGGTGCTGGCGGCATTGGGCGTGCAGACGCTGCTCGTGACCAACGCGGCGGGCGGCATCAACCCGAAGTTCCGGCCCGGCGACTTCATGGCGCTCACCGACCACATCAATTTCATGGGGGTAAACCCGCTCCGCGGTCCCGAGCCGGCCGGCCTGACGCGTTTCACGGACCTGACGCGGGCTTACGACCCGGACTTGCGCGCCGAGCTGAAGCGGGCCGGCAAGGCCGCCGGGGCCAAGTGCCATGAAGGCGTCTATCTCGCCGTGAGCGGACCGAGCTTCGAGACGCCAGCGGAAATCCGGGCGTTCGGGAAGCTGGGCGCGGCAGCCGTCGGCATGAGCACCGTGCCCGAGGTCATCGTGGCCCGCCAATGCGGCCTGCGCGTGGCCGGCCTAAGCTGCATCACCAACGCCGCGGCGGGCCTGGGCGGCAAGGGTCAGACGGTGACGCACCACGAGGTGATGGAACTCGCCAAGCTCCGCGAAGCCGTGGCGACGAAGCTGGTTGGTGAGTTCGTCAGGACGGTCGAACAGCGAAGGCGCGAAGGCGCGAAGTAGGACGTGCCGCTTCCCTTGATGGCGGAGCGGAAGCTTTCGAGCCGACGGAGAAGGTTCGGTTCGTCGTTGCGGCCGAAAAGCCGCTACTCCCGCAGCGTTGCTTCCCTCCCTTCGCGACGTCGCGTCTTCGCTGTTCGGTTCACCGGCCCAACCGCTCCAGCACATTGCGGGTGATGCGCTCCACCATGGAATCGCCACCGCGAAGTCCGTGCGCCCAATCCGTGCTGCCGCTCGTGAAGACCGTGCCGCCACGCTGGTAGACACCAAGCACCGCGTTGCCCTTCCGGCCGTTTTCCCAGCGGTCATACCACTCGCAATCGTCCGGGTGCCACTGCGCCGGTGCGCTGGCGATAATCTCGAAGGACTCCGGCGTGCCGTCGCGATGCGTCGGGAACGGCAGCCCCTCGCGCCACGTGAGTTCGCAGCCGTCGCATTCGTAACCGACGATGGTGTCCTTGCCGCCGAATTCATCGCCGCGCTTCAGCCCGGTGCCGGCGAAAAGCCAGTGGTCCGGCCGATGAACCGTGTAGGCGCCGCTCGCGTCCATGAGCTGGCCGTGGCTCTTGTGGTAACCGCCCCAGAGGAAACCCACACCGGTGAGCTGGTTTTCGGGCCGCTGCACGAGGTGATGACTCCAGAGCGACGACAACATCGCTTGGCTGCCGCGGGCGCCGAACACCGGGTCCTGCTGGACATTCTGTTTCCACGAGGTGAGCGCACGGCCTCCATCTTCGCTGCGAACCTGCCAGCAGCAGGTGTTGCCGCTGAAGAAGGCCACGTTGCCGCCATCGGCGATGAAGCGCTCCAGATGGTCGCGCATCGGGGCGGACCAGTATTCGTCGTGGCCGACGCTCAGCACGAGGCGATACGCCTTCAGCAGCTCCGGATGGAATTCCAGGTCGCCGTTGGTGGCGAAATCCAATGCGATGCCGTTGCGCTCAGCCCATTCGACGAAGGGCTGTTCCCAGCTGGCGAACTGCGGCATCGGCGGGCGCTCGCAGGACACCCGATGGCCCTGGTTGCCACCGCGGCCGTTGTAGGCGTAGAGGCTGAAGCCGCCCCAGTTGTTGTAGGCGTTGTAGGTGTGGGTCGAGAGCTGGAGCAGGATCTTCGAGTTCTTGCCGGGCTCTGCCGGCCGCAGCACGAAGAAGCAACTGCTCTCGGCGGAACGCACGCTGCGGTTCACGTATTTCCCGCCGCCATCGCGGACCCGGAAGGTCACGAGGTAATAGCCGGTGCGCCAGTCGGCGGGCAGCGGGAGCTTGAGCGCCGCGGGCCAGCCACAGCCGTGGGACGACGCGTTCTCGGGCACGGGATGTTCACGGCCCTCGACCTTGGCGACGGTCCACACGGTTTCCCGCTTCGCGCCGATCCGGGTGATCTCCACGGCGAACGTTTCCTCGCTGGTGGAGACATGGAGCGTGAGCTCCTCGCCAGGGACGTAGCTGACCTGCCCGGCATAGCCCTCGATGAAAAGCGGTGGCGGCGTCTCCGCAGCGAGCTGGCCGGCGGTCAACGCCAGGACACCGACGGAACCCAGCCAGGCACGGCGTGGCAGGAGCGGGGATTGCATGCCGAAAGCTCGGCGGAGGCGGACGCGGAAAGCAAGTCCGGGAGCGACCAAGCCCCGGGAGCGCGGCTCTCCGAGCCGCGAGTCGGGTTGCCGGCTAGGCCTACGATTCCGGCGAGATGGAGACCGACTCATCGCGACTCAGAGAGTCGCGCTCCCGTTGACGTTCCTTCGCGTCTTCGCGCCTTCGCTGTTCAACTGACGCCGTAAAATCTCGCGCAGTTGCCGCCGAAGAACTTCGCCTGCGCCGTCGGGGAATACTGGGCGACGTTCACCACGTAGTCCTCTGCGAGCCGGAACACCTGTTCGTAGCTGCCCGCGAGCAGGCACACCGGCCAGTCGGAGCCGAACATCAGCCGGTCCTCGCCGAACGCGGCGAACACCACGTCGAGGTAGGGGCGGAAGTCCACGGGCGTCCAGCCGACGTGCTTTGCCTCGGTGACCATGCCGGAGACCTTGCAGCCGACGTTCGGGAACTGCGCGAGCTCCCGGATCTGCTCGCGCCATGGCGACAGAGTGCCGTCGCGGATGAAAGGCTTGGCAATGTGATCGAGCACGAAGGGCTGTTCCGGGAACTGCCGGACAAACTCCAGCGCGGCGGGCAATTGCTTCGGATAGATCAGGATGTCGTAGCGCAGGCCGAACTGCTTCAGCCGGGCGACTCCGCGCAGGAAGGCGGGGCGCAGCAGGAAGCCGTCGTCCGGCTCGTCCTGCACGACGTGGCGCACGCCGACGAACTTCGGATGCGCGGCCAGTTCGGCGAGCGAGTCCTCGACGCGGTCAACCTGCAAATCCACCCAGCCGACCACGCCCTTGATGCGCGGATCGGCGTCGGCCAAGCCGAGCAGCCAGTTGGATTCCGCCAAGGACTGCCGCGCCTGCACGGCGATGGAGCCGTCGAAGCCGAGCGGGCGTTGGAGTTCCGCGAGGTCCACTGGCAACCAGTCGCGCTGGAGCGCGGAGCCAGCGGGAATCCACGGATACTGGGCGGCGCTGTAACGCCAGAAGTGCTGGTGGGAATCCAAGCGGATGCTGGATGCCGGATGCTGGATGCTGGAGGAGTCCATGCGAGGTGACGGACGTCTTATCCAGAATCCAGCATCTGGCATCCAGCATCATCTATTTCCGCAGCACGCTCGTCCGTTCCTTCACCCAGTTCCAGTCGGTGAGCACGGTCACGGGAAAGACGCCACCCGCACCGCCCTTCACGTTGGGCCGGAGCGTGGACGATTCGCCGGTGGTCACGACCCAACGATGGGTTTCCACATGGCCGTCCACGAAGGTGAAGTTGGCCGAACCGAAGTGGTAGCCCGTCGGGATGTTGCCCCACTTCGGCGCTTCCTCCAGCCGGTTCATGAAGAAGCCGTCGTTGATCGTGTCGGGATGTTCGTCGAGCAGGACGAAGGTGTTCGCCGGCGCGGTGACGTCGGACTCCTTGAAGAACTGGGTGAACGAAGGGTTGAACTTGTTGGTGAGTTCGCCCGGATCGCCGACGAGCGAGTTCATCGCGTAACTGCGCGTGCGCGGTCCGACGAGCGAGCGGGACTGGTCCGACGGACACTTGAACACGGCCACCGACTTGCCGAGGTAGGTGCCCAGCAGCGCGTCGGTGAGATAGATGCGGTTGGTGTTCTCCTCGGAGTCCTCCCAGTTCAGGACGTTGTTGACCCAGTTGTGCCGGCGCGAACGGGTTTCGCCCACGCCATGGTTGTTCACGTAACGGTCCGCGTGATCATCCGAGTAAAGCTGCCCGCCGAGCTGGAGCTGCTTGAGGTTCGACAGGCAGGCCGTGGTTTGCGCCTTAGTCTTGGCCTTGCTGAGGGCGGGCAAGAGCATTCCGGCCAGG
>JBIIUN010000451.1:0-4041 GCA_044339945.1 Kapaibacterium sp. (SeqCode) | reverse complement strand
GGTCCGTGTCCTGGGAATCGAGGCAGACGAAGTGGATGTTGGCGTAGTCGAACGAGTAGTAGGCCTCCGTGCCGCTGGGCAGGCCGCCGGCCTGGCCCTGGGTGGGCAGCGTGAAGACGTCGTAATAGACGCCGGACTGGGTGCCGGAGTTGGCGCTGCCGGCGTCGTGGTTGCCCAGCGTGGGCCAGAGCGGCGAATTGGCGAGCAGCCACGCATACATGTGGAACACGGCGGCCTGATACTGCGCGTCCGTCCCGGTGCTGTAGGCGTTGTCGCCTAGCATCAGCCAGAGGTCAGGCGCCTTGCCGCCGTTCCATTGGTGGAACGCGTCCCGCACGGCCCGTTGGCTGGCGGACGCCGTCCCGGGATCGCCGATGACCCAGATGCGCGTGGGGTGGGCGGGCCCGACCGGCGGCGGCGTGACGAAGGTCATCGTGTTCGTGACCGGCGACAGCCAGCGGTTGGTTCCGAAACCGACCGAATAAAAATAACGGGTGCCGGGTTGGAGGCGGTCGAGCTTCACGATGTGCTCGGTGAGCTTGCCGGCGTGGGAAACGACGTTGGTCGTCGTCTTTTCCGTCAGTCCCCAGCGGACGAGTCCCTTGGCGGCATCGTCGGTGCGCCAGCGGATCACCATCGAATTGGTGGTCGCCTGTTGCAGATATGGTCCGCGGATCAGCTTCGGCTCCGTAAGCGCGCAAGCGGGCAGGAAGGCGAGGCAAAGGCAAAGAATGCGCCGGGTCATTACTGAGGAGGAGTTTGGCCGGCGCCACCGACGGCGGCCAGTTTGGAATCAATCTGTTGACGAAGTTCGGTGGCCAGCCAAGCGCGTTGGAGTTTTTCCGGTAGCCGGTCCAAGGCGTCCCGGGCGGCGACGAATTTGGCCCGGGCCTCGTTGGTGCGCCCGCCTTGGAGGAAGAGCTCGCCCTGCTGGAACCACCACCGTTCCTTCCGTTCGGCCCGTTCCGCGATGGTGCCGAGGCGGGCGACGGCGGTCTGGACGTCACCCCGCTTCATCTCCAGTTCGGCGGCGAAGCGCTGCAAGACGGGCAGGGGACCCAGCCGCGTCACGGCGTCGTCGAGGCCGGCCAAGGTGTTGGTCACCGCCAGCCCGGCCGCGACCTGCGCCTTGGCCCGGTCGAGGAACAGTTCGGGCCGGACGCCCAATTGGCGGACGGATTCGTCCACCGGTTCCTGCGCCGTGAGGTCGATGACGCGATTGAAGTGCGGCACCGCCTCGCCGGGGCGCCCGGCGAGGACGAAGGCGTGGGCCAGTCCGTAATGTCCCTCCAGGCTGGCGGGCCGGCGTTGCACCCAGGCGGAAAGCTGCTCGACCGCCGAGTTCGTCTCGCGGGCGGCGAGTTCAAGGAGACCCCGACGCAGGCGGTTCGTCAGGTTGTCCGGCTGGAGCTTTTCGAGGGCGGTCAGGTCGAGGCGCGCCTCGGAAAACAGCCCGTGGGCCCGGTAAAGCTCCGCCCGGCGGGCCAGCAAGTCCGGCGCGTCGGGGCGTTGGGCCAGTTCGGCGTCGAGTTGGAGGATCTGCTCGTGCAAGGGTCCGTGCGCCCAAGCCCACCCGCCGAGGAGCGCCAAGCCGATTCCGCCGAGGCGGCGAACGAGCTTGAGGGGCGCTGGCGGAAACATTGCGGCGAGAGAATCGGCCGTCCGGGTGGGGGCGTCCAGCCAGCAAAGGGTTACGTTGTCGGGGCGAGTCGGATTCAGTCGGCGACCGGCGATGCGGAACTGAGAACAGGTTGCGTGGTGCCCCTGTTGCGTGCCGGAATTGGCTTCCCTCAGGGGCGAATTGCCTCTTGGCTTGCGGCCCGCGCCGGTCCTCTTGGAACGCGGCCTGAATTTTCACCTGACTGCGATGAAACGGATCCAATTTTGGCGGCGAGTAGCCTTGGCGGGACTGCTCGGAACCCTGAGCGCCCTGGGACAGGCTCCCAAGTTTCTCACGGCTCCGGCGGACAGCATCGGCACGGAAAACGAACCGTTTCTGCTGAGCGCCACGGTGGAAGGCGCCGCACCGTTGAGCGTCCAGTGGTTTCAGGGCGGGTTCGCCTTGCCGGGGGCGACCAATCTGTCGCTGATCTTCACCAACCTGGTGGCCACGAACACGGGGATTTACCAGCTTTCGGTGTCCAATTCGGCCGGCGGCATCTCCACCAACATCACGCTGCTCGTGCTGAGCACGCCGGCCCGGCGGCTTTACACCGGGGTGATCGGCACCAACGCCGGGGTGATGAGCGTGCCGGTTCGCTTCGTGCCCAACGGCGCCGAGAACGGCGTCCAATTCTCGCTCGCGTTCGACACCAACGTCCTGAGTCAGCCCCAGTTTGAAGCCGCGGTCGCCGACGCCTTGGTGACCGGCCCGGCCGTTTCCCCGGAAGGCGATCGGGTAGGCGTGACGGTGCGCCTGCCGGGCGCCGGTCGGTTTGCGGCGGCGGATACCTTGGTGGGCACGTTCCGGTTCAATCTCGCGGCCGACCAATCGCCGGCGGCGGCGCGGATAGCGTTCGCTACCAATCCGGTGGCGCCGGCCGGCTTGACGCTCACCAATTCCCTCGTGGTGGCCACCAACGAATATCCTTCCCTGCGCCGGGTGGACTTGGTGCCCACGCTGAATCGTCAAACCGGCCTTTACCACCAACGGGTTGAGCTGGTGAACGCCTCGGCGACGGAATTCACCAACCAGAACAACCTCAACCTGCTGATCTTCGGGTTGAATCCGGAAAAGGTGTCCGTCCACAACGCCATTGCCAACCAGCGCCTGGACACTGACTTCGACGGGGATCTCGATGTCGAGCTCGGCGTGGACTGCGTGACCTCGGCCGGCGAGGACTGCGCGGACGCGACGGCCGGCTGCTGCCTGTTGAATCCGGACGTGAACGGCGACGGCTTTGCCGATGCCGTGCCACTGATCACGGTGGGCGGCCTGAAGCCGGGCGAAAGGCGGGAGCTGCTGTTGGAGTATTTCTCCAAGGACCGCGTGACGGTGCCGCAGCCGCGGTTCTCGTTGCAGCTTGGCGGGGCGGTGACCAACACGGTCTCGATCCGGAACCAGGCGATCGGTTTCGACCGGTTCGCGCTGTCGCCGGACAACCGGACGGTCGTGCAGTTCCTCACCACGACCACCAACCGGTATTTCATCCAATACGTGGACAAAGAGAGCGACTGGACCAACTCCGCCAAGGTGCGCGTGGCCCAACCGCCGCTGTCCGGCAATGGCAGCTGGGTGCAATGGATCGACCAAGGCCCGCCGAAGACGGCGCCGCTCACCAACAACACCCGCTTCTACCGCCTGCTCGAAGGTTTCTAAGACTCATCACTTCACGCCATGACCTGCCGTCCTGAACCGTTCCGTTTCCGTCCCCTCTTCCCGCAATCACTGGCCGTCGTGGGTTTGGCAGCATTGGCCCTGCCGGCGTTCGGTGCCGACGCCGACGACGAACGGGAACCACTGGGGATCTCCGTCCGCGTGGCCGGCCGGGCGTTGTTCAACGTCAAGGGCTCGGTCCTCGACACCAAGGCGCCGCTGGGCGCCGGCGCCCGTTTCGACGACGGCTTCGTGCTGCCCGACTCCAGCGGATCCGCTACCGACACCTGGCACTGGGGCTACGAAAACGCATCCCAAGTGGTGAACGGCGGAAGCCAGCTGGAATTTCACCGGCTGGACAATTCGCCGCGTCCCGGTTCGTTTGAGCTGGGCGGCGGCAGTCCGGTTTTCGGCGGCGAACTGATCCTTGGTTTTGAGGCGTTCCGTTTCGACTGGGGCAGCAAGGAAGCGAAGTTCGGGGCCGAGTTGGGCTACGGCTACATGCCGTATTCGTCGACCGGTTCGGCCCGGTTGACCGCCAATTCGACCTACACGACCACGCTCTACAACCTGGGCGGCATCACGCCGCCGCCGCCCGGCTACGCCGGACCGTTCAATGGCCCGGGCGCGGTCATTCCGCTGAACCCGGCCGCTCCGGCGACCACGTTGACCGGGTCCGGAACCGGGGCCGTGGACTCGGCCTTTGACGTTAACATGCACACCAT
>JBIIUN010000450.1:0-4055 GCA_044339945.1 Kapaibacterium sp. (SeqCode) | reverse complement strand
CGTTGGATGCCCAGATGCTGCGCCTGGTGGTGCTCAACCTGGTCGACAATGCGCTCAAGTATTCGCCGTCGGACCAACCGGTCACCGTTCGGTTGTCACAGCCCGCGGACGGCATGCTGCATGTGGCGGTGGAGGACCGGGGCCCGGGTATTTCGCCCGCGGACCAGGAGCGCATCTTCAACGCCTTTTACCGGGGAGCCAACGTAGAAGACCAACCCGGCACCGGCATCGGCCTGACCATCGCCCAGCGTTGCGCCCGCCTCCACGGCGGCGATGTGAATTGCCGGGCCGGCGAAGCGGGGGGGGGCACCGTCTTTCTCTTGTCCGTGCCGGAGGTAGTGCCCAAGCGCTGCGAGTTGGGCTCCAACATCTGAGGCCGGCCTGGCCCCGCCAGGGGCGCTATTGTCGGTCGGTCATGTCCTCCTCCTGGAACTGCCGGAGCAGTTCGGACAGGGTGGACAGCGCAAATGGTTTGGCCAGGTAGGAATTCATGCCGGCGGCCAGGCAGCGTTCCTGGTCGCCCGACATGGCCAGGGCGGTCAATCCCACGAGGCGCATAGCGGCGATCCGCGAATCCGCGTGGGTCCGGATAAGGCGGGTTAGCTCCAGTCCATCCATCCCCGGCATTTGAACGTCGACGAGGGCGAGCGCAACCCGGTGGGTTTCAAGGCAAGTAAGCGCGGCCGGACCACTGGCCGCGGTGCGGACCGTGAAGCCCTCTTCTTCCAGATACTCGGCGACGAGGGTCCGGTTGGTTCGGTTGTCATCCACCAGCAGGACCTCCCAGGACGCAGCCGGCGCCAGTGCCGAAACCGGAGGCGATGGCGATGGCGATGGCGATGGCGATGGCGATGGCGATGCGGCCGGCAGGCGCAGGCAAAACTCGCTACCCTGGCCCAATTGGCTGTTCACCGTGATCTCGCCACCTTGCAGGTCACAGAAGTGCTTCACGATGGCCAGGCCCAAGCCGGAACCGCCAAAGTTGCGATTCAGTCCGGAGTCCAACTGGACGAACGGATTGAAGATCTGCCCTATCTTCTCGGGGGCCATGCCGATGCCGGTGTCCTTGACCCGCACCTCCACCCACCCCGCGTCGGCCGGCGACACGGCCAGGGTAACTTCGCCGCCGGGCGGGGTGAATTTCACCGCGTTGCTGAGCAGGTTCACGAGGATCTGTTTCAGGCGTAGGGGATCGGCGGTGACGGCCAGGCCCCGCGGCCCGGGCTCAAAGGCGAGCCGCAGTTCCTTGCGCTGGGCCTGGGGTGCGATCAGTCCTACCGCCCGTTCGGCGATGCCCAGCACCACCACCGGCTCCAGGTTCACATGCATGGTGCCGGCCTCCAACTTGGCGACGTCCAGAATCTCGTCGATGAGCTCCACGAGGTGCTGGCCGCTTTCCTGGACGGAGAGAATCCGGGCGCGTTGACGCTCGGTGAGGGGTTCCGCCCGTCGATAAAGCAACATTTCCACCAGAGCAAGGATGGTGGTCATCGGCGTCCGCAATTCATGGCTGATGCGGGCCAGGAACTCGTCCCGCACCTGCGCGGCCCGGGCCAGCCCCGCATTGGCCTCGAGCAGTTCACGGGTCCGTTGCTCCAAGGTGAATTCGGCCGCCCGCCGCGCGGTGATGTCCGTGTGCGCTCCGACCGCCCGGATTGGCCGGCCCGAGGGGTCGCGCGCCACCACCTTGCCTCGGTCGCTGATCCAGCGCCAGCCTCCTTCCTTGTGCCGCATCCGGAATTCGCTGAGCAACTTGCCGCCGGTCACGTGGAGGAAGGCCTGGATTTCGGCCTCGACCCGCGCCCGGTCGTCCGGATGCAGCCGATCAGCCCAGGAGGAAAGCTCCCCCGGCAGCTCGCCTGGCGAATAGCCGAGCATGGCCAGCCACTGGTCGGAAAACACGACCCGGCCCGACTGAACGTCCCAGTCCCAGGTCCCTTCTTCGGTGGCCTCCAGCACCAACGACAACTGTTCCTGGCTCAGGCGGATCATCTCTTCCTGGCGATTGCGTTCGCTGTTGTCCCGGCAGGCGCAAATCAGGTCCCCCGTGGGTGTGATGGTCAGGCTGATGTCCCCGGAGATCGCCGAGCCGTCCTTGCGCCGACCGCGGGTGGACCCGCTCCAGCAGCCTCGCTGCGCAAGCTGGGGAAACGCCTCGGCCTCGATTCGGCGCACCTCGTCGTCGTCGTAGAGCATCCGCCACGTCTGCCCCAGCAATTCCGCAACCGTGTAGCCATACATCACGGCGTGGGCCGGGTTCATGTAGACATACAGGTCACCCTGCACGACCGCCACGCCCTCCATCGTGGCCTCGAAGGCGCCAACCAAACGCTGCAAATGGTTCTTGGCCTGCAACCTGGCGGTGAGGTCCTGGGCCACCACGATGCGCGCCATGGCCCCGGCAAACTCGGTTCGGCTCGAAAACACCTCGGCCTCCATGACTGAGCCATCCTTGCGCCGATGGCGAGCCCGGAGCGCACGCGGTTCTGTGTCCGCCCGCAACAATGGGATCAGGGCGGACCAGTCCTCGGGCGTCCGCAGGCCCTGGATGGTCAGGGTCAGCATTTCTTCGCGGGAGTAGCCAAAGTGCGCGCAGGCCGCCTCATTGACGGCGAGCAACCGCCAGTCCTTCGGACAGTAGATCCACGACGGAACCGGCGAATGATGAAACGCATCGCGGTAAGATTCCTGGACTGGCCCGCGGTGGGGATGTTCTGTCAAAAGTTGGTGCGGCATCGTTTTTGTTCCGTGGCACCATTCCTGGTGCCGCAGGGGCTTGCGCAGGGGCTTGGTTGGGTGCCAAGCAATTTGTCCCGCAAGTTGTTACCAAGGCTGGCTAATGGTGGTAAAACGGAATGACGCTGCGAGTCAATCCGCGTTCGACCCGAAATACCCGCCTGTGCGCTGCCGTAGGGTTCTGACCCGCAGCCGACATTGCTCTCCGGGGAGTGTGTTTGAAACACCCAATCGTGATTGCGGTTCTGGGGTGGCATGCACCGCTGCCGATGAGCAACCGCCCGATGAGGGCTGCAGCTTCGGCGGCTCAGCGGCTCACCACCGCTTTCGCTGGGCTCAATTTCACGGGGAGGAAGATCGCGGTGAGCTTGCCGCTGGCCGGATCAAACGCCCGGATCAGCCCTTCGAAGCCCGCGGTGAAGAGGCGCTGGCCATCCCCCGAAAACGCGAGGGCGAACACCGCGCCGTCATGGCCGGCCAAGGTCGCCTTACGTTTGCCATCGCCGGTCTGATAGACGCGGACTTCGGTGCCGGTGCTACCCACCGCGAGCAGGCTGCCGTCCGGACTGAACGCCACGGACTGCACCGCCCCGGGCTGGCGCTCAAACTCACGCACGAGGTTCACGTCGTTGTTCCCCGCAGTCCGTTCCTGGTTCTCCTTGGTCTTGTAGATACGCACTCCGCCGTCGGCGCCGCCGTAGGCCGCCCACTCTTCCTTGGGATGCCGCGCCATGCCTGAGACGGGCTCGAGCAGCTTGTTCACGTCGTCGATGAACTGGCCCGTGGCCACGTCGATCAGCTTCATCGCGCGGTCGCGGCTGCCGCTGAGCAGGCGTTTGCCGTCGGCCATCCACGCCGTGCGGAAGATCCAGTCGCTGTGGTTATCGAACTTCACCAACTCCTTGCCGTCGGTGGCCTGGATGATCCGGGTGCTTTTATCCGTGCCTCCAAACGCCAGGCGGGTGCCGTCCGGCGACCACGACACACCGAAGAGTGAATCCGAGGTCACCTTGAAGGAACTGAGCTGGTTCGTCCCGGCGACGTCCCAGACCTGAAGCTCCCCGAAGCGCGCCGGCGAACCGCCGCTCACGGCCAACCGCTTGCCGTCGGGAGAAAAGGCCAGTGACTCGATGCGAGACGACTCCCCGAGCAGGCGCGCCGTGGGCGACAGAGTGGCTGCGTCGAACAGCAGAACCTCGTGGTAGCCGGCAATCGCCAGCCGGGAACCGTCCGGCGAAACCGCCAGCGCCGTCACCACCGGCGGCGTAGTGTAGACGGGCGGCTCCTTGAGCTTGGTCGAGTAGGCGTCGGCCGGGGTG
>JBIIUN010000449.1:0-4069 GCA_044339945.1 Kapaibacterium sp. (SeqCode) | reverse complement strand
AAATCTTGGCAAAAAGCGGCACGTCCGCCCGGACGGGCAGGCCGAGGGCCACCTGCAGGTCACGTTTGCATGCGGCCTTGCCGGCGAGGTGGTCCACGTCGAAGGCGTGCTTGAGGGCCGGATTCTGGGTCGTGTTCCACTCCTCGTAATCCACGCCGTTGAGGATGCCGGTCAGCTCGTATTCGCGGCGCAGCAGGAGTCCCTCGAACCCGCAGCCGTATTCCGCGGTGCAGATTTCCCGGGCGTAACGCGGGCTGACGGTGGTCAACGCGTCGGCCAGCGAAAGGCCGCACTTCAGGAAGTTGAACTGGCCCCACGCCTCGGCGCTGTTGAGGTGGAACCATTCGGCCGGCAGATTGGTGAACGCCCAGTCGGCGGCCGGGAACCAGCCTTGGTAGGCGAGGTTGTGGATGGTCAGGATCGTCTTCGGCGGGTTCGGCCACGCTCCGTCCGCCCGGGCATGTTGCAACAGCAGCGGCAGCGGGCCGGTGGGCCAGTCGTGCACGTGGACGATCTGGGGCGGCCGCGGCAGGTGCCGGGCGAGCAGCAGCGCGGCTTTCGAGAAATACAGGTAACGCGCGGCGTTGTCGGGGTAGTCGACCTGCTGTTCGTTGTAGATGCCCGCCCGGTCGAAGAAATGCGGTTGGTCCACGAACCAGATCGTCAGCCGGGGGGAGACCGTCAGCCGCCAGAATTCGCCGGCGACCAGTTCGGAACCCACCGGCAGGTCGAACCGCCAGTTCGCCGGCCGGATTTCCGGATGCCGGCTCCGGATGCCGCGGTAAAGCGGCGTGACGAGATGCACCTCATGGCCGGCGTGGGCCAGAGCCTTGCCCAACGCGGCCACCATGTCGGCGAGGCCGCCCGTCTTGGAAAACGGGTGGAGCTCACTCGCCACGTGTAAGACCTGCATGGGGCGGAGACTCGCTAGGGCGGCAAGCTGTGAACAAGCCGGAAACGCAACAACGCCCGCAAAAGCCGTTCCGGAAAACAGAAACCGCCCGGAACCAGCGCGTTCCGGGCGGACTCAGGGAGGGCCGGACCCGGAGTTCAGAAGCGGTAACCGATGCTCGCGCTGATGACGAAGTCGGCGAAGGCCGCGTCGCCGCCCGCGACCAAGGGTTGGCCGGCCAGGGCGTTCACCTGGTTCCAGCGCTTGTCCGCCACGCTGGCCTGGCGGTTCCGGTAAAGCGCCACCGGCGCATACACGGCGGCGGAGAAGCGGCCCCGCATCATCGTGATGCCCGGTTCGATCGAGACCGTGTAGCCGGGGCGCCGGAAGCCATCGCTATCGCCCAGGGCATCTTCCACCGGCACGCCTTCCAGGCGGCCGCCGAGGCTGAGCGCCAGGCCCCAGCTCTTGACCAGCGTGTAGGTGACGCCGCTGCGGGCGAGGTATTGGTCACCGACCGACATCACGTCCTCCAACGCCGTGGGCGTGTTGTAGCCGAGAGCGGTGGCGGCATTGAGCCGGGCCTGCGCCGTGGCCTTGGCGGCGGGAGTCGCCGTCGGATTGGCCAGGGTCCGGTTCAAGGCGGTGATGGTGCGACCACGCGGGTTGGCGATCTCGGTGGAGACTCCGTTCACGGACCGCGGATTGAACAGGTAGAAGCCCTGCGCATACGCCGTGGTCCGCTCGAAGATTTCCCGGTAGCCGAAAAACTCCAGCGTGATCCCCCAACCGCCGTCGCCGGGCTGGATGGACTGGTCCACGGGACGCACTTCGGGGCCGCGCACGGTGTTGAAGGTATCGGTCGCCTCGTAGTCGCCGGTCGGCGCCTTGAAACCCAGGCCGAGCTGGATGTTGCCCTTGGGGTGGGCCGTCGGATCCCACAGCCAAGCGTAACCCGCGATGCGGAGGTCACCGATGCCGCCCGCCTGGGAATGGCCCCGCTGCGCGCCGGTGGCCGGGGAACCGCCGCTATGCTCGTAGAAGGACGACCGGTCCGAATAGAACACGGGGAGCGTGACGGTGGCGCTGAACCGGGGCGAAATCTGGTAGCTCACCCCGAGGTCCCAGAAGTGCGAGTCGTTGATGACTTCCGTGCCTTGGGCCTGGCGATGCTTCTGCTCGACGTCGCCCACGAAATGGCGGTCGGAGTATAGCCAGCGGTAGCTCAGGGCGACCGACCAGTCACCGGCCGTGAGGCTGTCATCCAGCGGATTCTGCCCATGCCCGGGCAACATGCACATGCCGCCGCGGACCGCCACGCAGCCTTGGGCCAGCGCCGTCTCGGGCAGGGCGAGTTGGGACAACAAGGCAACGCCGGCCAGACCGGCGAATCCGCGAACAAAGGAGAGGGTGTATGCCATAAGTGTGAACGGGGCGTTGAATTAGCCCAAGCAGTTCGTCCCTGGGGCACATGTGGGGCGAACTGCCGGAGACCGGTGGCCAAATGCCCTTTCCTTGCCGCCGAATACGGCAATCCCCCGCCAGCCCACGGCAAGGGATGGTCCGCGACCGGCGATGGCGGGCCGGAACACGCGTCCTGGCGCGTGCCCGGCCCGCGATTGCCAACCCACTCACCGACGCCGACGCCACGCGGCAAATGCGACTAACATTCCACCCGCCATGGCGGCGTAGGTTTCCGGTTCCGGCACCGGGGTGACGGCCAAATCCAGGATTTGCTGTCCGCCGCCGATGTCGCCCACCAGCGTGGCCGCCCCCGTGCCGAGGTTGAGGGTGTAAAGGCGGGACACACCGGCCCCGGCGTCATGGAAGGCCCCGTAGGCGGTGCCCGCGATGTTGATGTCGAAGCCGCTCGCGGCCGCGAAGTCCACGCCGAGCGGCCCGATGGTTTCGAGGTTCTGGAAGCCAGGGGCGGTATTGTGGCGGACCAATACGTTGAGCGCCGTGTCGACCCCGTAGAGGGTCGTGCCGGTGGCCGGATCCGTGTCCGGGTTGGTGTAGGCGACCGTGGTGATGTTGGGGTTGATGCCGAAGTTTACATCGCCGGCTTGGTAGAGGAGGGCGGCATCCACCGTCTCGGCCGTGCCGAAGAGGCGCAGATTCGTGTCCGCATCCGAGACGACCCGGAGCCGGTTGGGCACCGGATTGAAGTCGATGCCGAAGTTCGCGCCGGAACCGAGGCCGCCACCCACGGCCGTGCCCAAGAAGGAGGCCGCCGTCACGTCCGTCGCCAGTCCGGAGGTCGGGTTGATGGTGAACACCTTGTTGCCGGTGCCCACGCCGTAGAGCAGGCCGTCCGCGGGCCGGATGTCGATTCCGACCAGGGTTGAGCCGCCCAAGCCCGTCACGGCCACGGGCGAACCTGTGCTGCCGGGCGTGGCGCCGTTGAAGGTGAAGATGAAGCCACCGGAACTGAGCCCGTAGATGGTGTCGGCCAAGGCGGATGCACCCGTGGTCAACGCGACCGCGAGGGCAGCCATGACCTGGGGAGTCCGGCGAAGGAAGTGCAATGTGTTCATGTGCAGATGCTGGTGTTTGTTGTTAACCCGGTTGGGTCGGTCGCACGGCCTTGGTGCCGGCTCAGCCCCCCGGGTAACCGACACAACGCGCGCGAACGACAATCGGATGCACGGACACCCAAATTTTTTCCCGCCACCTCCCCTGCCCCCGATTGCCGGTCAACCCGGGGCCGCCTACTTTGCCGCGGCCGCTCCCGGCGGACTCGCATGCTGAACACTGAACTGATCCCTGCCACCGCCGCCCGTTCCACCGACCTCCTCGTCGTTCTCCACGGTCTGGGAGACTCCATGGACGGCTGGCGTTGGCTACCGGACGCGCTGCGTCTCCCTTGGCTGAACTACCTGCTCGTGGACGCGCCGGACGACTACTACGGCGGCTACTCGTGGTATGATCTCTACGGCGATTCGGGTCCCGGCATCCGCCGCAGCCGGGCGCTGCTCACGGAATTGCTGGACCGGCAACGCGCCGCTGGGTTCCCGGGCGAACGCACCGGTTTGCTCGGCTTTTCCCAGGGCTGCCTGATGACCTTCGACACCGGCTTCCGCTACCCGCACCGCCTCGCCGCCCTCGTCGGGATCAGCGGTTACGTGTGGGAGCCGGCGACCTTGGTCGATGAGTTGGCGCCAGTCGCGCGGGAAC
>JBIIUN010000447.1:0-4097 GCA_044339945.1 Kapaibacterium sp. (SeqCode) | reverse complement strand
TGCGCCTGAACCTGTTCGGCCAGTTCGCGCAGACCCTGGGCACGCTCATGCGCAACGGCGTGCCGGTGCTGAACGCGCTCAAGATCACGGAACAGGTCGTGCCCAACGTCATCCTCGGCGAGGCCATTGCGAAGACCCGCGAGGGCGTGACGGACGGCAAGACGCTAGCGCAGCCCCTGGCAAAGTCCGGCGTGTTTCCCCAGCTGATGATCGACCTGATCAAGATCGGCGAGGACACCGGCGACGTGCCCGGTGCGCTGGAAAACGTGGCGCACACCTACGAACGCGAGCTGAACCTGGCGCTCCGCGCGATGACCAACCTGATCGAGCCGCTCGTCATCATCGCCATCGCGGTGGTGGTCGGCTTCATCCTCATGGGTGTCATCCAGGCGATGATGCTCATCACGCAGAACATCCAACGCTGATGCCCCACCTCGCCCCACATCCCATTCGCCGGGGGCCGGCCGGCCGAGGGTTCACGACCATCGAACTGATGTTCGCGATTGCCATCGGCGCGTTGCTGATGCTCACGACGATTCCGGCCGTGCGGGCGATGCAGAAGCCGCCGCTGGTCCGCGGGGTGAACGACTTCGTGGAGGCGTGCCGGCAAGCGCGGGCCCAGGCAATCCTCGGCAACCGCGCCATGCAGGTAGTAATCCACAACGGCGGCAGCGCCATCGGTGTCGAACCCGCCCCGGTGCTGGACCCGACAGCGATGGCCTTTGTCGCGAGTCCAGCCGCGCCTTCCGGCGGCGAACCGGCGGTCGCGTTCCTCTCCGACCTCGGATCGGGGAATTCCGTCGAGGCCCCGGCGCCCAGCTCGATGAATTCGTTCGCGCCCAAGGCCTTCTCGGCCGCCTTTGCCGACGGGGTCGCGTTCGAGCGGTTGGTCGTGAATCTCCGGGAACAGATGCAGGAGGAGACGGCCCAAATCCGGTTCTACCCGAACGGAACCTGCGACCAACTGGACGCCATCCTCGCGTTCGAACGGCGCGAATTGCAGCACCTCACGCTCGAGGTGCTCACCGGCCAGGCCACCGTCTCCAACGTCCGATGAACTGCCGCCGCGCCAACGACTCGGGCCGGCGCCGGCTGCCGCGACGCGACGGAAGCAACACCGCGTTCACCCTGATCGAGGTGATGGTCGCCACCGCCGTGCTCGTGATCTCGCTCGCGAGCATCCTGCTGCTCGTCTCCACGGGCATCCGCACCGCCCGCATCCTCGACCGCGTGCATGTCGACGCGAGCAGCGTGGCCGGCGAACTGTCGCTGACCAACCGACTGGAGGAAGGCGTCGAATCCGGCGACTTCGGCGACGCGCACCCGGGCTACGGCTGGACCCGGACCATCACCGAGGCCGGCACCAACGGCCTGTTCCGCGTGGACTTCGTGGTGTCCGGCGGCGGCGAGGCGGAATCACGCCTTTCGCTGCTCCTGTTCCGGCCGGGCTCCGTGTCCCGGCGAGGGGTGCCGCAATGAGGCTTTCCCGGCTCCAGCGCACCGCCCGCCGCGGTTTCACGATCATCGAGGTCGTGGTGGCGACCTTGGTGCTGTCGCTCATCCTCGTGTCGCTCTATGGGACCTGGCAGATCATCATCCGCAGCACTGACCGGGCGTTGCAGGTCACGGTCAATGCCCAGCGGGCCCGCATGGCGGTCCGCGTCGTGGAGGAAGCCGTCAGTGCGGCGCAGATGTTCCAGGCCAACGCCGGCATGTATGCCTTCATCGCCGACAGTTCCGGGCAGTTCAGTTCGCTGAGTTTCTGCGCCAACCTTCCCGAATCATTCCCGGGCGGCGGTTATTTCGGCGCCGAACGCCTGAGACGCGTCAGCCTGGTCGTCGAGTCCGGCGACTCCGGTCCCGAACTGCGCCTATATCAGAACTCCGCCCACGCCCCGACCGATGCCGACGTGGCGGCGGTGCCCATCGTGCTGGCCCGGGACGTCAGTGCGTTCCAGTTCGAGTTCATGGATCCGCGCACGCTGGAATACGCGCCCGAGTGGCGTTGGACCAACCAGTTGCCACGCATGGTCCGCGTTTCGATGGGCTTCGGCGGAGGCGGCAGTCGTCCGGCCGAGGTGGTGACCCGGAGCATCCTGGTCTCGTCAATTACCGTTCCGCCTGGCGCTGCCGGCGGGGCCCTGATCCAACCGCCCGCCCGCTGACCATGCGCCTCCGCCCGCCAACGGAACACCCGTCCCGCCGCCACCCGCGCGGCGTGGCGCTGATCATCGTGCTACTGGTGGTGTTCGCGCTGACCGTGACGGCGGCGACCTTTGCCTACCAGATGCGGGTTGAGACGCGGCTGGCCACCACGACCCGCTCGGAGTCCGAATTGGAATGGCTCGGCCGCTCCGGGGTCGAATATGCCAAGTGGATCCTGGCGCTCCAGCAGCAGGTGCCCGGCGAACAGGCTTACAACGGCCTCAATCAGTTCTGGGCCGGCGGACCGGGCAACCCGGACCTGGGGGAAAATCCGTTTGAAGGTCTTTCACTCGTCAATATCCCGGTCGGCGAAGGGCGGATCTCCGTCCGCATCGTGGATGAGGAACGGAAGTTCAACATCAACCGCGCCAGCCTCCAGTTGCTGGAACTTGGCCTTGGCCTAGTGGGTGTGGACGCGGGCGACAACTCAATCATCGCGAACTCCATAATCGATTGGATCGACCGGAATCCTTTCTCCCAAATTGGCGGCGCCGAGAGCGACTACTACATGGGCTTGGACCCGCCCTACCTCGCGAAGAACGGACCCATCGACGACATCACCGAGTTGCTGAAGATCAAGGGCGTGACTCCGGAGCTCTTTTTCGGCGGCGGTTATCAGGTCAGCGGGTTCCGCGGCGGCGGCGCCGGCTTCGGATCCGCCGGTTCCGGCAGTGGCGGCGGGAGCGGCTTGGTCGGGGTGTTTTGTGCGCTGTCCACCGGCCAGGTGAACATCAACACCGCCCCCGAACCGGTCCTCGCCCTCGCGCTCGGCGGCGACCAGGTTCACGCCCAGGAAATCATCAAGATCCGGGCCGGGCCGGACGGCCAGGAAGGCACCTTCGACGACGATCCCGCCCGCAACCTCGGCGAAATCGCCAAGCTGCTCGGCCCGGGCGGGGGCGGGGCTGCCGGCGCCCAGCTCGGCACGCAGTGGACGACGGTCAGCTCCCACTTCCTCGTGCAGGTTGCCGCCGAATTCGGCAACACACGCCGGCGCTACGTGGCGACGATTCGCCGCGGCGGCCAGACTCCGCGGGACTTCCAGACGCTGATCTTCCGCCGCGAATAGGTCGGGTGCCCGTTTTCGGCGATTCCTTGGTTTTGTTCACCCCGCCTTCGCCATAGGCTCGCGCCGATGACGATTGCCGAACTGCACGCCAACGAGGAGCTGCGCCAACACGAATTCCCGATCTGCCGGGACAAAGTTTACCTCGGCCACGCGGGCGTATGCCCCCTGCCCCGGCGCGTGGCCGAGGCGATGACCGCCCGCACCTTGGCGGCCCTGACCAATGACCAGGAGTCGAGCCTGCCGGCCAACTTCATCGCCGATACCCGCCGGCTGGCGGCCAACGCCATCCAGGCGCAACCCGAGGAAGTCGCCTTCGTCGGGCCCACTTCGACCGCGCTGAGCTACCTCGCCGCCGGCCTCAACTGGCGGAAGGGCCACAACGTCCTCGTCTACCAGGACGATTACCCGTCCAACGTCTATCCGTGGATGGCCCTGGAGGAGCGCGGCGTGGAGATCCGCTACGTGCCCGCCAAGGGCGTCGGCAAAATCCGGCTCGTGGACATCCAATTCGCCGTCGACACCAACACCAAGGTCGTCGCCCTCGCCAGCTGCCACTTCCTCGGCGGCTGGCGGCTCAACCTCGAGGCCATCAGCAAGTGGCTGCGCAGCCAGAACGTCCTGTTCTGCGTGGACGGCATCCAGACGCTCGGTGCGTTTCCGACGCTGGCGCCGCATTTCGACCTGATGGCCGCCGACGCCCACAAGTGGCTGCTCGGCCCGTGCGCCGCCGGCATCATGTATGTGCGGCGCGAAGTGCAGCCCTTCCTCCGCCCCTTGGTGCATGGTTGGCACAACGTGAAGTGTCCCGGCTTCGTGGCGCAGG
>JBIIUN010000060.1:0-14594 GCA_044339945.1 Kapaibacterium sp. (SeqCode) | reverse complement strand
CCAGGTGCCGAAGCCCAGTCGCGGCCAGGGGGAAGGCGCGCCGGGAAGCCCGGCCGCGGCCCAGGCAGCCTCCAGCCGGCGGTCGAGCTGCCCGACGACGCCCGGCAAAACTTCCCGGAGGTAGTGCAGCAGGTTGCGCCGTTCGTCGGCGACGGAGGGCTTTTCCAGCAGGATTTCGCCGGTGCGCCACAGGCGTTCCAGCAACGCCATGAGTTCCGCCTTGGCCGTCAGACCGCCGCTGGAACCGCGCCGGCTTTGGAGCAACAGCATCAGGGCGCGGTGCTGTTCCAGGACCGAAGTCCGTTTCGCCTCCGTGGGGTGCGCAGTGAACACGGGCTCAACCTCGACCTCGCCCAGGACGCTCGCCAGGGTCGCGGACGGCAGCCCGGCGCGCTTCAGGGCCGCCAATTGGTCGGCCCACAGCCCGCGTTCCGCCTCCGCGCCTTCCGCGGATTCGCGGAGCTGACGCATGGATTCGGCGGCGTGTTCCTCGACGCTGTTGAGCAGCTGGAAAGCGAGGGCCAACGCGAGCCCGAGCCGCGCCGGCGGTTCGCCGGGCAACGCCGCGGGAGCACCCCCCGTCTCGCGCCAGGGGACCCAGGCCGCCAGCTCGTGTTCGCCGAGCCCGGCCAACACTTCCGCCAGGCTGTCGGCCAGCCAACGGACGTCCTGGTCGATCTGGTCGAAACCCAGCCGGACGTAATCCGGCGGCGTGGAGGCGGAGTTCGTGTTCATGCGCGAAGGATGGGGCGGGCGGGGCGATCGCGCGGGGAGGTTCTCTCGAAACGGCCGCCCGTCAAATCAGTCCGGCGACCCCGGCGCGGCCGGCCGCAGAATTTGCCGGCGTCACCAACCCCGGCGCAGGAGCCAATGGACGAGAGCGAGCAGCGCGAGGCTCACGACGGACATGACCATCCAGTTGCCAACGAACATGGACACCAAGGTCAGCAGGATGCCACCGCCGAGCGGCACCGGGGCCTTCTGCCGCCAGCCGTAAACGGTGTAGGCGGCGCCCAACGCACCCCAGACCAACGAGGCCCAAAGGAAACTTTCGTCGAGCTGGAACATGCGGGGCGGACGTTGCGGGCGCGGCGCGGATTCGGCCATCCTCATTAAGATTCGTGCGATCGGTTGACCCGTCGGCGAAGCGGGTGAGCCAGCGTCAGCAGGGGCAACAGAGCTTCCTGTTTCGGACCCGGTCACCGCCCGAAGCGGTGGCTGACCCGCGGCGCGAGGCCTGTTACTCTCCTACCCATGTTCGCCCGTCGTGTATTCGCTTCGCTGGGTTGCCTGGCCGCCGTCGTCTCGGCGGCGGTCGCGGCCGATGCCAATCGGCTGACGTATCTCGACGGCGCGGACCCGTTCCATGTCGGCGTGAATTTCCCCAAGCTCACCACGCCGCAATGGGTCGGCGACACCAACGTGGACGTGGTCGTCACGCTCGGCATCGACGACATGAGCCAGGCGGCGCGCTACGAGGAATTCCTCCGTCCCATTCTCGATCAGCTCCACGCCGTCGAGGGCCGGGCGCCGGTCAGCATCTTTTCCAATGGCCTCACGCCCGACGACCCGCACCTCGCCGGCTGGCTGGAGGAAGGCTTGTCGCTGGAGGTCCACACGCTTGGGCATCCGTGCCCGCTCCTGTCCAAGCATGACTTTGCCGGCGCCGCGAAGGCGTTCCACGGCGGCGTGGACCTGCTGAACCACGTTCCGGGTAACGTCCCCGTCGCGTTCCGGACACCGTGCTGCGACTCGATCAACAGCCCCAGCCCGCGCCTGTTTGCCGAGCTGTTCGCCGCCACCAATTCGGCCGGGCAATTCCTGCGGCTGGATTCCTCCGTGGTCATGTTGCTGACCACGAACGACCCGGCGCTGCCGCGCGAACTGGTCGTGGACGGCGACGGCCGCGGGAAGTTCACGAAGTATGTGCCCTTCCCCAGCTTCGTCACGACGGTCGAGAATTATCCCTACCCGTGGGTGATCGGGAACCATTGCTGGGAATTTCCCTGCCTCGCCCCGAGTGACTGGGAGGCCCAGAACCTCCTCGGCAACACCAACGCCACGATGCTGGCCGATTGGAAGACGGCACTCGACGCCATCGCGCTCAAGCAGGGCACGTTCAACTTCGTGTTCCATCCGCACGGTTGGAGTGCCAACACGCAACTCGTCGCCTTCATCGAGCACGCGGCGGCGAAATACGGGAAGCGGGTGAAGTTCCTGAACTATCGCGACGCCTCCGACCGCCTGACGGCCCACCTCGGCGCCGGGCAGGCCCTGCGCGCGGCGGACGGCGGCGACAACGGCGTGCGCCTGCTCGACCTGAACCAGGACGGGTTCCTCGACGTGGTGATCGGCAACGACGCCCTGCGGCGCACACGGATTTGGCAGCCCGCCCAGCGCCGTTGGCTGGACTCCGACTTCCCGGTGGCGCTCGTAACCCGGACGAACGGCATGGCCGTGAACACTGGGGTGCAATTCGGCGTGGTGCATGCCGACGGCCGGCCGACGCTGCTCTGGCGCAATGAAGCCGGCGCCGGCGCGTGGACCTTCGAGGGCGGCCGCTGGGTTTCGAAACCCAACCTGCTCCGCGGACTGGAACTCGAGGGCCGGCCGGTTTTCACCCGGCGCTTCGGCCGCGACCAAGGCGTGCGTTTCCGCGACGTGGACGGCGACGGCGTGGGCGAACTGCTGGTCAGCCAGGGCCCACAGAACGCCGCCTTCCAGTGGAACAACGCCGAACAACGCTGGCAGCCGAGCCCGTTCCGGCTGCCGCCCGACACGTCGCTGGTCAACGCGGCCGGCGAGGACAACGGCCTGCGGTTTGCCGACGTGAACGGCGACGGCCACGACGACGTGATCTTCTCCAACGAGGAACGGTTCGCGCTTTGGACCTACATCCATGAGCCCTGGCTGAACTGGACCCGCGGCTGGACCCGCAAGGTCGTCGCCGCCGAGCGTCGCGAACCGCTCCCCGGCGCCGGGCCGCTGCCGGCGACGCCGCCGGATGAGATTCCGCCGATCGTCCGTCCGGGCCCCCACCGCAACAACGGCGCGTGGTTCCATTCCCGGCATCTCTGGGTGCAGAACGAGGACACCGCGCACCTGCCCAACCTGGTGGACCGCCGCGCGTTCGACGACCTCGTCCGCGGCATCGCGGCGCCGGCCAAGACACCGGCGGAGGAACTGGCTACGTTCCGCGTGCCAGCCGGCTTCAGGGTCGAACTCGTCGCCGCCGAACCGCTGGTGCGTGATCCCGTGGCGTTTGATTGGAATCCCGACGGCCGTATGTGGGTGGCCGAGATGCGCGACTATCCGCTCGGCCTCGACGGCCGGGGCAAACCCGGCGGGGTCATCAAGCTGCTCGCCGACCGCGACGGCGACGGTCGCTACGATCACGCGGACGAGTTCCTGGCCGACGTGCCGTTTCCCAGCGGTGTGATGGCGTGGCGCCAAGGCGTGCTCGTCAGCGCCGCACCCGACCTCTTCTACGCGGAGGACACGGATGGCGACGGCAAGGCCGACCGCCGAGAAGTCATCCTGACCGGCTTCCGCGAAGGCAATCAGCAGCACCGGGTGAACGGCTTCGCCTGGGGACTCGACGGCTGGGTCTATGCCGCGAACGGCGACAGCGGCGGCGAGATTGGACGGCCAGGTTCGGACCGGCGCCAGACCTTGCAGGGACGCGACCTGCGATTCCGGCCTGACACCGGCGAGTTTGAGACGATCGAGGGCCAGACGCAGTTCGGGCGCGTGCGCGACGACTGGGGCAACTGGTTCGGCAACGCCAACTACACCTGGCTCTGGCACTACGAACTGCCGGCGCGTTACCTCGCCCGCAATCCCGACCTCGCCGTGCGCGATACCCGCCGGATGCTCGCCCAATACGAGGACGGCAACCGGGTCTATCCGATCAGCCGCGCACAGGTTCGTCCCAATGCGGTGGGCGCGGAGAACACCGTGACCAGCGGTTCCAGCCCGGCGCCGTATCGCGACGAACTGTTCGGCCCCGACTTCGCGACCAGCATCTTCATCAGCGAACCCACCGAGAACGTGGTCCATCGCGAGGTCGTGGCCGCAACCGCCGACGGCCTGACCAGTCACCGCGCCGCCGGCGAAGCGACCTCGGAGTTCCTCGCCTCGACCGACAACTGGTTCAAACCCACGCTGCTGCGCACCGGGCCGGACGGCGCGCTTTACGTCGCCGACATGTATCGGCTGCACCTCGAACATCCCGAGTGGATTCCCGCCGACCTGCTCGCGCGCATCGATGTCCGGGCCGGCACCGAACTGGGCCGGATCTGGCGCGTGGTGCCGGACGGATTCCAACCCCGGCCGACCGCATTCAAGGTGGGCGGCACCACCGCGGAATTGGTCGCCGCGATGGACTCCCCGAACGGCTGGCGCCGGGACACGGCGATGCGCCTGCTGGTGGAACGCAAAGATCCCGCCGCCACCGAACCGCTCCGCCAACTCGCGCGCGGAGCCAAGTCTCCCAAGGTGCGACTTCAGGCCCTCGCCACCCTCGCCGTGCTGGATTCTGTCGGACCGGAAGACATCGGCCTCGCGCTCAAGGATCCGACGCCGGAGGTCCGCGCCCATGCGTTGCGGGCCGGCGAACCGTTGCTACGCGCTCCCCGCCCCGACCCCGGGCTGGTGAACGCCGTGCTGGCGCTGGGCGACGATCCCGACGCGGCGGTCCGGCTCCAATTGGCCTTCACCCTGGGCGAACTGAATGACCCGCGCGTAGGCGAAGCCCTGATCCGCCTCGTCACCCGGCATCCGGACCACACGGCGCTGCTCACCGCCGTGCTCTCCAGTTCCGGGCCCCACCTCGCATCCATGCTGACCGCCTGCGCCGCCTTGGAAGCCCCGCCCGCCAAACTGGTCGAACGCCTGCTGGGTTTCGCGGCCACGCGCAACGACGAAGCCGCCCTGCAAGCGGGTGCAGCCGGGGTGATGAAGCTCAATTCTCCTGCCGCCTCCGTCGCCCAGATCAACGCCGTCGCCAGCCTGGTCGAAGCGTGGGAACGCCAGGGCAGCCTGACCAATTCGGCCCGCCTCGCCCGCTTCGGCAACGTGTTCGACTTCGCCCGTTCGGCCATGGAAGACCCGGCCAGCGCCGAGCCGATCAAAATGGCGGCGCTCCGGCTGCTCGGGCGCCCCGGCTCCGGTCCGGCTCCCATCCAGTCGTTCGTGCGATTGCTGGAGCCAAACCGCTCCACGCCGTTGCAGCACGCGGCCTTGCAGGCGTTGCAACGGACCCAGGGCGCCGAAAGCGGCGAGGGCGTGCTGCGCCAGTGGCCGCGAATGAGCCCGACGCTCCAGGCGGCCGCGACCGAGATGATGTTGGTCCGGCCCGTGTGGGTTGCCCAACTGCTCAGCGCGGTCGAGACCGGCACCGTGAGCCCGCGGGAGCTCGGCCCCGGTGTCCGCCAACGTCTGATGCAGCATCCGACACCCGCCGTGCGCACCCGGGCCACCAAGCTCTTTGCCGAGGTCAGCACCGACCGCCAGGTGGTGCTCGACCAGTTCGCGCCGGCCCGGAAGCTCACCGGCGATCCCGAGCGCGGCCACGAGGTGTTCGTCGCCAACTGCGCCGCCTGTCACCGGTTGGGCGGCGAGGGCAACGACGTGGGCCCCGACCTCGGGGCGCTCACCGACCGCTCGTTCGACGCCCTGCTCATCGCCGTGATGGACCCGAACCGGGCGGTCGAGGAACGTTACCTCGGCTACACGGCCGTGACCAAGGGCGGGCGGGAATTCACCGGGATCATCGCCGCCGAGACGCCGAACAGCCTCACGCTGCGGGCCGCGCAAGGCAGCGAGGAAACGCTCCTGCGCTCCGAACTGGTCTCCCTAACCGGAACCCGCCGTTCGCTGATGCCGGAAGGCTTCGAGCATAGCCTCGACGTCCCGGCCATGGCGGACTTGTTCGCCTTCGTCACCGCGAAGTCGGCGGTGCCCAAGGCATTCGCCGGCAACCGCCCTGCGAGCGTGGCGCCGGTCGCCGACGGTTCGTTCAAGCTGTCCGCCGCCGTCGCGGAGATCTTCGGCGATTCGCTCGTGTTCGAACCGGGGCACGCGAACCTCGGCTTCTGGCAGAGCCCGAGCGACCGGGCCATCTGGACGCTGGAGGTGCCCAAGGCCGGCAATTTTGACGTCTGGCTCGACTGGGCGAATCCCGGCCCCGCCGGCAAACATCGGCTGCGGCTGGAAGCCCAGGGCGTCCGCTTGGAATCAGCGCTCGGCTCGACCGGTTCCTGGGAAAACTACCAGCAGGCCAAGGTCGGCACGCTCCATTTGCCAAAGGGCCCGGTTCGGCTGGTCGCCCGCGGGGTCCCCCCGCTGCGCGAACCGATCCTGGACCTGCGCGAAATCCGTCTCGTGCCGGCCGGAAACCCCGCGCCGGGCGACTTCACGAAAACTCCGGCACGCGAGTGACCCCGGCGACCTGCCGCAAAGCGGTCCGAAACGCAGTGCGGACAGCCCACTCGTTTCCGGTTTCACCCCTGCCGACTGCCGCCGGCGGTCCTCCGGTTTTCAATTTTGTCCCGCGGGCGTAGTCTCGACGCGATGCAGGTCAATTGGGCGCACGCGATTACAACCTTGGTGGCTTCGTTCGGGGCGGAACTGGTTTGGGTGGAGGTGCTCATTCGCCGCGAGCCGGCCGGGTTTTCCCTGCGGCATGAGCGGGACCGCGTGACGCCCGCCGCGGCGCTGCGGCTGCTTCCCTTGGAGGCGCTGCGGGAGTGGGCCCAGTTCACCGCGACGGGCGCCTTCCGGCCGAACAAGGCCGCGCCATCGCTGCGCCCGGGTTGGCTGACTCCGGTGGCGGATGCCACCGAATTGGAGACGGCCTTGCGCGGGCTCTATCCGGGCAGCCTGGCCGACTGGTGGGATGCGCGACGGGCGTCGCCCGGGGTCACCCACTTCCGCGAGTTCGTGGGCCGGCAAAGCGGCCTGTATCGCGCCGCCCGGGAACTGGCCGACGGCGCGGCGGCCGAGGTCATCCGCGCGGGGTGCGCGCCGGAGTTTTGCCGGCGGCAACGCCTGTGGACGGTGGACGGCTTGGCGCCCGAGACAGCCGGAGCCAAGTCCTGCGTGCCCTGCCTGGAACCGTGCGCCTTGGTGCTCGAACTCGCGCGTCGGGCCGGGCAACTGGCGGCGGAACCGGGCGCCGAATTGCCATCCAGCCGGCCAGCACTCGAAGCCTTGCTGCGGACGGTGGAAGCGGAGTTGGCCCAGCCGGCGACCGACGTCCGCGAAGGGGAACTGGACGATCCACGCAACCCGCGCCGGCTGGCCTGGCAACGGGAACGGCTGCGAACCGCGTTGGCAGCGCTGCCGTGGACGGTGTGAGCTGGCGACGGGTCTGAGGAACGCCACCTCCTCCCCTCCCCGGCCCTCCCCTCCACTTTCGGTGGAAGGGAGGGAGTTGGAGGGCAGTGCGAGTTACGCCCGGCAATCGCTCAGGGATTTCCCGCCAGCCACACGCGGATGGCGGCGGCCTGCGGGTGGTTCGGCTCCAGTTCGAGCACCCGCAAATAGTGCGCCCGCGCCTTTGCGGATTCACCGAGGGGACCGGCGTAGAGCCCGGCCAGGGTCAGGTGGGTCTGCGTGTCGTTCGGTTTGCCGGCCTGGAGGAGTTCCCATTGCTCCGCCGCGTCGGCCGGGTAATTCGCGCGTTGCAGGGCGGCGGCGTAGAGCTGGCGCGACGCGGTGGAATCCGGCTGCAACGTCGTCGCGTGTTCGGCGGCCAGGACCGCGCGCGTCGGGTCGTTCAGGTCGAGGGCGAGCAACGCGAGATTGTGGTGCGCGGGATAGAAGGTCGGGTCGGCTGACGCGGCCTGTTCGTAGAGCGCCGCGGCGCCGGCGTAGTCGCGGCGATTGTGCACGAGCAGGGCCTCGTTGAATTTCAGCTCGGCGGCGCTCCGGTTCCCGGCCGCGATCGGTTCGGAGACCTGACGCTGATGTCGGATGATCACTGGCTTCGGTTTCGACGGGGCCGCGGCCACGGGCGCATTGGTCGGGACCCGGGGCAACGCTAACGTGCGCCGGGCGGCGGGAACGTTCGTGGTGGTCTGGTTGAGCGGCGTCGGGCGGTTGGTGACGGCGGGATCGTCGCTGCCAAACCACGAAACGGGGTTCGCCTTGCGCCAGTTCCAGTTGCCCGGGTTGGCCCGCTGCCAGAAACCCCGGCGTTCGGCCTCCTCGGCCGTCAACTCGGCGGCGGAAGCCGTCGCGGGCGGGACCGGGGCCACCGCGTTGGTCGGCGGCGCCGGGACGACGGCCGCCGGCGGATTGGTCGTCGGCAAGGGCTGGGGAGCGGCCGGCTTCACGTCGCGCGCGACGGCCAACCGGGGTTCCGGCTCCAGTTGCACCACCTCGGGCTTCGGCTCCGGCTTCTTCACCACCGGCGGGACGGCCGGGGGCGGCACCGGCTTGGCGGGCGGGTTGGTCGCCGGAGCGGGAACGGGCACCCGCGCGGTGACGACGGGCGGTGGATTGGTCGGCGGCGCCTTCGTCACGGTGGGCGGCGGGTTCGTGGCCGGCTTGGCGGGCACATTCGTGGCCCGGCTGACCAGGTTCGTGGCGAGGCGCAACGGCGCGTTGGTCCGGGGCGGCGGATTGGTGGCCACCAGGGCGACGGGCGCATTGGTCGGGACGACGGGGCGCAACGCCTGTTCGAGCTGCGCGACCAGCGTCTCCACCTCGGCGGCATTGGCCGGATTCAAGGCGAGGTAGGCGCGATAGAGCGGCACCGCGCCGCGGCGGTCGCCCAGGTGCTGATGGGTCACGACGGCGGCGTTCAGGCGGGCGGGGGCGTGCTCGGGGGCCACCGCGGACACGTAGGCAAAGGTCTTCAGGGCATCGCGGAAACGCCGGCGGCCGACCTGGATCAGGCCCACGCCATTCCACGCCTCGGCGTCGCGGGGCGCCAGCTGGGTGGCGGTCGCCAGGCTGCGTTCCGCGAGGTCGAGCTGGTTCGACTCCAGTTGCGCCAGGCCGAGCGTGCGCCACGCCACGGCGTTGGTCCGGCTGGCTTCCGCGCCGAGGTAGGTGCGCAGCGCGCGTTCCGCCTCCAGCCAGTTGCCCTGCTCGAAGTGCAGCAGGCCCACGTTGAACCAGGCGTCCGGGAAACTGCGGTTGCGTTCCAGGGCCCGGAGATGCGCCTTCAGGGCCTCGTGATCGCGGCCCGCGGCCCGATAGGCGAGGCCGAGGAAGTTCCACGCGCGGGCTTCCGAAGGCAGGTCGGTGACGGCCTGTTCCAGCAGCTCGATGGCCTTGGCGTGCTGGCCCGCCCGCAGGGCTTCGTCGCCCTGGCGCAACGCCTCGACACCGTGGGGACGGCAGCCGGCGAGCACGACGGTCAGGAGCAGCAGCAGGATCCGCGAGGAAGGTCGGAGCACGGAGCGTGGTTACGCGCCGCGCGCCGGAGCGTCAAGGCGACCGGCGGCGGTTCCTCCTCACCCCGGACTGCAAATCGCCGATGGATTTCGGAGTCTACCTCAACTAGACAAACGGCAATCCATGGCGCCCGGCACCTGCTCACAAAATCGAAGCAATGGCACCCATGCATGCCGCGTTGAAGCTGTCAGCAGTCCTTCTGGAAACATGGCCGGCTGGTCGGGGGCTAGCGATTCACCAATTCATTCCGCCTCGAAGGCGATCCTCCGGCGCACTTCCGCGGCCGACACTCCAGCCGAGCGATATTGGCGAGGCATCATCGGCAAACACTTTGTCCACGGCTTGACGTGCTGGGTGCTCAAGTCGGCCGAAGCCATCAACAACAGCCGCCCGACTGGAAGCGGTCACGTTGTCGGCACCGGCCTGCTCAACGGGAGTCCACGGGCATTCGTTTTGGTGCCGAACTCAATTCCCTAAACTTTCGATCCAAAAAGAACATATGAAGATTTTAACGCGCTTGGGATTAATGATCTGCCTAGCTGGCCCTCATCGCTTAGCACAGGCCGCCCCGCAGCCTTCGTCGGTGGGAGTTGACCTGAATGGCGATAGCAACGTTGAACTTAATTACGACATTGAGGCGACCCGAATACAGTCCTTCCCACCGATTTGGGATGTAGGTTCTGGGGTGTGGCCGTCTAGCGGGGCCAAGTTTCTAAGGGCTCAAAGCGAAAGATTCGGTTTTCGCGTCGGAGAATCCATCGGAAGCACCGCAGTAGTTTTTGAAACCATCTTTCCCGAAGGAATTGCGTATGGCTTCGGTGCGCTGGGCTACTTTTTGCATGAGTTCCAAGATCCCCCCTACCGAGACAACGGCGGACAGTCGCTGCTGATTGGCGAGAAGGATTTCCTCCTTGGAGTGCGGCTGGTCGGGGAAGAGGGCACGCACTACGGCTGGGTGAAGTTCAGCCGGCCGGTGGTGGACAACCACACGCTCTTCGAGATTGTGGGCCACGACTGGAATCCAATTCCGGGGGCCGCCATCCCGGCGGGCGAGCCGCCGGGGCCGCCGCCCGTGCAGGCCGGCGTGACAGGCGACGGTCAGTTGAACTTCAACTGGGACCAGCGCGCCGGCGCAATGGTCTTGGAATGGGCCGACCGTCTGGACGCTTCGGGCGTATGGCAGCCCGTGCCCGACTCGGGTTTCCCGCCCGTTAGCCTCCCGCCAGGCGAAGGCAACCGCTTCTTCCGCCTGCGTCGGCCGTAGCGCCGAATTCGCGAAGCGCTGTCCGCATGAACTTGGCCCGCCCTCACCCTTACCCTCTCCCCCAGGGAGAGGGAACGGCTGGCCTTGGTCCGGCAACGCCACAGCCGTGGTGGGCCAGGACTGCACAGTGCCTGACTGAAACGGAGTGGGGTGCGGGTGGAGTCGAAGGGCAGAACAACCTTCCCCCTCTCCCCGGGGGAGAGGGCCGGGGTGAGGGCGGGCGTGTTCACACGTTGACCCTTTCCGACGCGACCGGAGCTTGGGTGACTTCGCCGTCCCGCCTCCGCCGGCCGGATGCCGGCGGCACGGTGGCCTTCACCCTGATTGAGCTGCTCGTGGTCATCGCGATCATCGCCCTCCTTGCCGGCTTGCTGCTACCTTCCCTGGTTGGCGCCAAGCAGCACGCCCAGGCGGTCGTCTGCCTGGGCAACGTGAAGCAGCTTTCGCTCGCCTGGCAGCTTTACGCCGTGGACGCCCGCGACTGGCTGTCACCAGCAGAATCGTTTCCCAATCAGGCCGAAGCCGCCCGTTGGGTGGACGGGAACATCGGGTTCGGGATTGGCAACCTGCGGGACATGACCAACCGGGCGCTGCTGCTGCGGCCCGGCGAAGGGCGGCTCGGCCCCTACGTCGGCAAGGCCGAGGTCTATCGCTGTCCGGGCGACGACAGCCGGACCAATGCCTACCGTCGCCGGGGGGCATTGCGGGTGCGCAGCTACGAGCTGAACTGCTTCATCGGCTACGCCGAAGGTCCCGGAGTCCGTGAGGGACAGGCCGTGTTTCCACCCCACGCCCTCCGGCGCATGTCGGATTTCCGGGGGCGATCACCGAGCGAGATCTTCACCTTCATCGACACCCACGAACTGACCATCAGTGCCGGGCAGTTTCGGCTCCAGACTGCGTGGGCACCGCCGGAAGGCTGGAATGGCGGCAATCACTGGGCGGCGGCCCGTCACGGCCGGCGTTGTCCACTGACGTTTGCCGACGGACACGGGGAGATTCACAAATGGCGCGACCCACGGACTCCCGACACCTACCGCAGCCAGCAGGAACAGGAAGCTCGTTCGGCCCTGCCCCAGCGTAACAACGCCGACTACGCTTGGCTGTGGAACCGCGCCTTCGATCCGGCGGGTCTGGCCGGGCAGTAGTCTTGGGCACCGAGCAGCAGAACCTCGGGCAGGATCGGTCGAGCGGGACTGGCCTTGTATCTCCCGGACCTCACCAACCGCTGGACCGAGGAAACCACCGTCCCGCCCACGAAGCACCTGAGCGATTCGTTGGTGGTGTTTCCCGCCCAGAACAGCCGGGACTGGATTTGGCTCGCCGAACGCACCTCCAGCCGGGCGCCCGAGTGACGGGCCGCTGTGGTCACGGCGCCAGCTCGACCTCGGTGTCCTGCGGTTGGCCGGATTCGGGCGGGCGCACGGGGATGATGAACCAGAAGGTGGAGCCTTTGCCGGCCTCGCTGGTGAGCCCGATCTGGCCGCCCATCTTTTCGAGGAGCTGCTTGCAGATGGCGAGGCCGAGGCCGGTGCCGCCAAACTTCCGGGTGGTCGAGCTGTCGGCCTGGCTGAAGCGCTGGAACAGGCGGTCCTGCTTCTCCGGCGGGATGCCGATGCCGGAATCGGTGACGTCGATGCGGAGGTGCCCGGCCACGTAGGGGGCGCAGCGGATCGACACCTGGCCGGCCTCGGTGAACTTCACGGCGTTGCTGAGCAGGTTCAGCGTGATCTGCCGCAGCCGGCAACGGTCGCCGCGCAGGATGCCGACCGAGGGGTCGATGGAGAGCTGCAGTTCGAGGCCTTTTTCCCGGGCGCGCGGCCGGATGAGTTCCAGCGATTCCTGGAGCAACGCCGGCATGGCGAACGTGCTGTATTCCAGCGTGAGCCGGCCGGCCTCGATGCGGGAGAAGTCCAGCAGGTCGCTGATGATGCCGAGGAGCGCCTCGCCGGCGGTGGCGATGAAACGGACGTATTCCCGGTCGGCCTCGCACAGTGCGGAATCCTCCAGCAACTGGGTGAAGCCGAGGATGCCGTTGAGCGGGGTGCGGAGCTCGTGGCTGACGGTCGCGAGGAAGTCGCTCTTGGCCTGGCTACCGGCCTCGGCGGCTTCGCGGGCCTGGATGAGCGCCTGCTCGGTCTGCTTTTCCGCCGAGACATCCTGCAAGGTGCCGTAGACACGGACGACGCGGCCCAGCTTGAGCTCCGCCCGGCCGATGACCCGGACCCAGCACTGGCGGTTCTTCGCGCTGATGAACGGCACCCGCAGGTCGAAGGCCTCGCCGGTCGCGCACAGGCGGCCGAACGCGCCGCGCACCTTGGCGGCGGCCTCCTCGGTGAAGTAGCGGAACGCCTCGTCGAGGCCGGGCTGACGGCCGGGGTTGAGGTCGTGCAGGCGGAACACCTCGTCGCTCCACCAGAGGCGGCCGGATTGGGGCTGGAATTCCCAGCCGCCGATGTGGGCGAGCTCGCCGACTTGGCGGAGGATTTCCGCGTCCTGCCGCAGCCGGTTGCGCGCCTCGACCGTCGTGGTGATGTCCTGGTAAACCCCGACGAGCCGGCGTGGTTTGCCGTCGGCATCGGTTTCGACGAGGGCATCGCCCTTGAGGAAACGGGTCTCGCCGGCGCGGGTCAGCAGGCGGAATTCGGCGTCGTAACGGCGCGTGCCCTGGGCGGCGTCCAGCAGGTCCCGTTCGGCGGCCTCGGCATCTTCCGGATGCAGCCGGCTGCGCCACAGGTTGCGGGCGTTGACGACGTCGGCCGAGGTGGGATGCGGCACGTCGAACAGCTCGAACATGCGGTCGTTCCACAGCATGCGGTCGGCGCCGATGTCCCAGTCGAGCACACCGAGGCCGCCGGCGCGTTGGGCGAGCAGTAGGCGGTTGGACAGACTGAAGAGGCGTTCCGAGGCGGCCTGCTGTTCGGTGATGTCCGAGTTGACGCCGACCACCCGGAGCGGCGTGCCGTCGGGAGCGCGTTGAATGGTCGCGGAAATCTTCAACCAACGATGCTCGCCGGTCCGCGTGACGATCCGGACGACTTGCTCCAGATGATTCGCGGCCGGATCGCCGAGGGTCCGGGTGCGGATGTCCCAGCCGAATTCGCGGTCCTCCGGATGGACGCGGGCAAACCAGGCGGCCTGGGCCGTGGTGAACTCCGCGCGGGGCACGTCGAACAGCGCCAGCATTCGGTCGTCCCACGTTTCCAGGCCGGTGCCGGGGTCCAGTTCCCAGACGCCCAATGCCATGGCGCCGGTCGCGATTTCGAGGCGGGCCGAGGCGCGTTGCAGGCGGTCCTGCAGTGCGCGTTCCTCGGTGACGTCGGAGTTGATGCCAGTGACCCGGACCGCGCGGCCGTAGCCGTTGCGTTCGATGACGCCGTGGCTCCGGACCCAGCGCAGTTCGCTGTCGGGCCGCCGGATGCGGAAGGATTGGCCGAAGCGGGTGGCGAGCGGGTCCGCGATCGCGCGGTCGAGGGCCGCCTTGGCCGCCGGCTGGTCTTCGGCCAGCGCCCAGCGTTCCCACTGCCAATCCGCCGGATTCGCCCCGTGGTCCGGCAGGCCGTAGATGTTGGCCATGCCGGGGTCCCACGTGATCCGGTTGCCGGCGATTTCCCATTCCCAGACGCCGAGTTGGGCCGCCTGGGCGGCCAGTTGCAGCCGGCGATGCAAGGGGTCCGCCCGGCCGCCGCCGGATTCGTGCGCCGGGACCGACCGGAGGTGGACCAAGACCTGTTGGGTCGCGCCCGGGCTGAGGGTGATCTCGGTCCGGCCCAGGTCGTGGGCCGATTCCTGGCTGCAGACGATCGGGCCGGGCCGGCCGCCGGCATTGAGCGTGGCCCAGAGGCCTTCGGCCAGCGGCACGACGGCCGGCGGCAGCAGTTGCTGGAATGGCAGGCCGAGGAAAGTGGTCACGCCGGACGGC
>JBIIUN010000446.1:0-4115 GCA_044339945.1 Kapaibacterium sp. (SeqCode) | reverse complement strand
GGGATCAGCCGGGCGACCGATTCCTCGATTTTGGTGCGGGGCAGGTCGATGAACTGGGTCTTGGTCTCCTTGGCGATGAACTCCGCCAGCTTCTCCGCGGGGACCAGGTTGAGCTCCACCAGCAGCTTGGTCAGCGCCCCGCCGCGGCGGCGGAGTTCGCACTCGGCGAGTTCGAGTTGCACCGGCGTGAGCAGTCCGACGGCGAGGAGCCGTTCACCGAGACCGAGATTGGAGGGGTTGCGTTGCATCAGGGGAAAACGCCGACGGGAAATCAGAGGTGGGTTACGTAAAGGTAGACGTCGCCCATGCCCGGCACGGGATTGGCCGAGAAGTCCTATTTCACCCGGCCGCGGAGGTCGGTGCCGGTGGCGGATTCGCCCAGTTCCGCCGAGGTGCCGTCCAGGTGGCGGTTGAGTTCCCGGGCATCGTCGAGTTGCACGTCGACCAGGCGAACTTCCACCACATGCTTGGCGCCGCTGACTTGGTTGGCGGGCATGGCGGCCCCGAGCAGGTTGTAGGCGGCATTACTGCCGTCCGGGGCGGTGCCGGACGGTTCGGTGGCGCGCACCCGGACCGAGGCGGCGGTGCTGATGCGGGACCGGAAGAGTTCGTCGATGAGGCGTAGCTTGAAGAGCACTTCGGCGTCCCAGTTGAGCGCCTCTGGCGGCGAGGTGCCGACATCGAGCGCGGCCCCGGCGGCGTCGCCGATCAGGCCATGCTTGGCGGCATAGGTGATCGACCCGGCCTTGATGCTGCCATAGCTGCCCACCGTATCCAGGACGCGCGACCGGCTCATGATCCCCAGCACCTGCGGCACCAGCATGGCGGAAAGGACCGCGATGATGGCGAGCACGCCGACGAGTTCCACAAGGGTGAAACCGGAATCGCGCGGCGGCCGGGCAGAGGTGGCTTTCATGGGCGGGAGTGGGTGGCGATGAAGCCGACGCTTACTTGTGGGCGACGTAGATGTAGACGTCCGTCAAACCGCCTGAGGCGGCGGCATACTTGACCCGCCCCAGCAGGTCCGCGCCGGAGGTGGTGCCCAGACTCCTGCCGTCGAGCTTCTCGTTGAGGTCGCGGGCGTCCTCCTCGAACACTCCGGTCAGGACGAGCTGGAGCACGACCCGACCGGTGGCGTTGTTGGGCAGGACGCCGGTGCCGTCGAGATCGTAGGCGGCGTTGGCGGCGGTCACGGAGGTTCCCGCGATGGGCGCGGCGATGACCTGGACGTTGGCGGAGACAGCCAGAGTCGTTTCGAAGGCCTTCTCGATGAAGCCGCCCGGGAGCAGGTAAAGGCGGTCCCAGTTGCTGACACCGTTGGTCAGCTCGGTGGCGGTGAAATTGGTGCCGCCGTTGCCGCCGATGCGGCCGTGCTTGCCGAAGTAGGTGATCGCCGCGGATTTCAGCCCGTTGTAGCTGAAGGCCGTGCCGGTGACCCGGGCCTCGTTGATCGCCGAGAAGATGCGCGGGATGAGCATCGAGGCGAGGATCGCGATGATGGCCAGCACGCCGATCATCTCGATCAGGGTGAAGCCGGCGCGGCGGCGAGGGCGACGGGAGACGAGTTTCATGGCAGGGCAGGCGGTGGATTGCGGGTGGCGGCGGAGGCGGAAGGGAAACCGGGCGGAGCGAGCGGGTTGAGGGCCGCTCCGCCCGGGTGTGATTCGGACGAATCGCTTACTTGTGGGCGATGTAGAGATACACCGTCGTGGTGCCGCTGGCGGCGACGGCATACTTCACGCGGCCCTTGAGGTCGGCCGCACCGGAAGCGGCGCCGAGCGTGGTGCCGTCGATCTTGTTGTTGAGCTCGATGGCGTCGTCTTCAGCCACGTTCGAGAGGATCGCCTGGAGAACCACGGCGCCGGTGACGTCGTTGACGGTCGTGCCGCTGCCGTCGAGGTCGTAGGCCGTGTTGGTGCCGTCAACCGCGGTCACGGACGACGAGGCGCCCCGGACCTGGATGTTGGAGCCGGTGCCCAGCTTGGTCTCGAACGGCCTCTCGATGAAGCCGCCGGTCAGCAGGTAGGCGCTGTCCCAGTTGCTGACGCCGTTGGTGAGTTCGGTGCCGGTGAAGTTCGTGCCGCCGTTGCCACCGAAGCGGCCATACTTGCCGAAGTAGGTGGTCGCGGCGGACTTCAGGCTGTTGTAGCTGAGGGCCGCGCCGTTCACGCGCGATTCGTTGATCGCGGAGAAGATCCGGGGGATGAGCAACGCGGCGAGGACCGCGATGATGGCGAGCACGCCGATCATTTCGATCAGGGTGAATCCGGAACGGCGGCGTTGGGTGTTCTTGATGCTTTTCATGGTGTTGTGCGTTTTGTGGTTTTGTTGACTGTTGTTTTCGGGTCCATCGGCCGGCTGACAGGCCAGACGCGAGGGGGGGCCCAAAGTGTGAAAGGTTGCCTAGCGGTGGGTGACGTAGACGCGGACGTGGGCTGTCTTGGCGGAGCCGAACTCGTATTTCACCCGGCCGGCGGTGTCGGTGCCGGCGACAGCCTCGCCGACGGCGGAGTCTTCGCCGTCGATGCGCCGGTTGAGGGCGCGGGCGTCGCTGAGGGACACGCCCTCGAGGATCGCCTCGACGACGATCTTGCCCTCGGACGTGGTGTTGTTGGCCGTCGGGGTAAAGCCGGAGAAACTATAGGCGTTGTTGTCCGCGGTCGGGCTGGCAAAGGCCGGCGGGCAGGCAGAGATGGCCAGGCGGGCGCGCTCGGAAATCTTGGTGACAAACGACTGGTCCAGGAACCCGGCCGGCCGGAGCACTTCGCTGTCCCAGCGCGTGGCGGCCTCGGCCTGCGCGGTGAGTGAACTCAGGTCCGTGGTCGGGTGATCGAAGACGTGTTGGTCCAGGTAGCGGATCGCGGCCGTCTTCACGATCATGTAGGACTGGGCGGCTCCGTTCAGGCGGGAGTTGTTTACCATGCTGAAGATCGGCGGGAGCACCGACACGGCGAGCATGCCGATGACGCTGAGCGCGCCGACGGTCTCGACCGGGCTGAAGCCACCGATCCGGACGGCGTCGCGCCGAAGGTTTGGGTTCTGGTTGTTCATGACTTTTCCGATTTGCAGTTCGCTTCGCTGAACTCTCCCGTCCCGAAGTCGCTCCCGGCAGTTCTGCCGGCGTGCTCCCCCCGACCGCTTTCGCGGCCCTTGTCGCCGTCGTTGCCGGGAGCAACTCAAGACGAGTGCAGTTTGGTCAGAACTACCCACATTCAAATCGCCAGATGTCAGTAATGGGGCCTGGCAAGCCCGTTTCTCCTACTGAGTTTTGGGGAGGTGTCAGCGATTCGTAACGTCGTTACGTTGCGTTCGTTGACGGAAAGTCCTCAGGCGGAGGCAACACCCGGCAGGGAGGCCGGGAAGGTGAGACAGATGCCCGGAGCAGTTCCAAAAACGCAGAATCAGGGGCGGGAATCGTTCGGTCCGACGGATCGGATGCGGTTCCTGATTATCCTTTTCCTGCTTTGGCTCGGTGGCGCCGGCGCGTTTTCCCGCCTGTTGGCCGCGGCCCCGGACTATTCGGTGCGCCGGATCAGCGGCGATGACGGGCTGCCGCAGGACGCGGTGACGTGCCTCGCCCAGTCGCTGGACGGGTATATGTGGGTGGGCACCGGCTTCGGGTTGGCCCGGTTCGACGGGGCCCGGTTCACGGTCTACGACCGCTTCAATACTCCCGAGCTGGTCACGGATGCGATCACCGCGCTGGCGGAGGACAATGTCGGCAACCTCTGGATCGGGACCACCCGCGGCTTGGTGCGGCATCGCCACGGCGTGTTCGAGGGAACGGCGAAGGTGACCTACCTGCCCCAGGAGAAGATATCCGCCATCCTGCCCACGCCCGACGGCAGCGTATGGGTGGGCTGGAGCCACGGGCTGACCCGCGTGTTGCCCGACCGGGCCGAAAATTTCGGCGAGGGTGCGGGCCTCCAGTCGCTGGGCGTGCGCGAATTGCACCTGCTGGAGGACGGCCGGCTGCTGGTGCAGACGGCAACGGATTGGCAGGAGTTCGAGCCCAAGACGGGGCGCTTCCTCGGCGCCCGCGAACGCTACATTCCCAAGCAGGGCGCCTTCACGGCGCTGCCGGCCGACGGGGAAGGATTCGCCTGGATCGGCGA
>JBIIUN010000445.1:0-4118 GCA_044339945.1 Kapaibacterium sp. (SeqCode) | reverse complement strand
CGCTTCAGCTGACCAATCGGCCAGCCATCGCCGTCGGCCTGCCCGGCTTCAAGGTGCGGTCCCTGCCGTTTCGCCTGACCAACGCCGCCATCACCGCCGTCGCGGTGGTCGCCGAGGGCGGTGCCCTGGTCGCGGACGCGGCCCGGGGCAAGATCATCCGCCTCAATCGCGCCGGCCAGCCCACGGCCGCGGTGGACCTGCCGGGCGGGGTCGCCTCGTGGCGCCGCTACGACCACCGCTTTCTCGTGTCCGGCGTCGGCAGCTTCCTGCCCACCGATTCCCGGCTCGCGAGCGTCCAGTGGCTCGAAGCCGCCCCGGGCGGAAAGCTGTCCTTGCGTCCGTTGCTCACCCAACTGCCCCGCACAACCGATGCCCTTCAGACCGACCTCAACGGCGACACGAAGCCCGACCTCGTGGTGAGCAGCTTCGGGAACAACGTCGGCCAACTGACGTGGCACGCCGGCGGGACTAATCAAGCCCTCACGGCCCACGAACTGTTCGGCCTGCCCGGTGCGTTGCGCTCCGAGGTGCGCGACTTCAACGGCGACGGCCGGTTGGACATCGCCGCCCTGATCGCGCAGGAGACGGAATCGCTGCTGCTCTTCACCAACAACGGCGCGGGCGGCTTCGGCAAACAGGTCGTGTTCCAGCGGCCGCCGCACTGGGGCCACAGCCACTTTGAGGTGGCGGACTTCAACGGCGACGGCCGGCCCGATTTCCTCGTGTCCAACGGCGACAACGGCGAATTCAACTCCCCGCCGAAACGCGTCCACGGCGTGCGCATCTACACCGCGCAGCCGGACTCCACGTGGAAGGAGACCTTCTTCTTCCCGCAGAACGGGGCCTACCACGCCGTGGCGGCCGACTTCGACGGCGACGGTGACCTCGACATTGCCTCGATTTCCTACTTCGTGGACTACGCGCGGGCGCCCCGGGAGAGCTTCGTGTTCCTGACCAACGGCGGCGGCGGGCAGTTCACCGCGGCGACGTTCGCCGAAAGCGCGACCGGCCGCTGGGTGGCGATGGACGTGGGTGACTTCGATGCGGACGGCGACCCGGACCTCCTGCTCGGCGCCTACATCAACGGCCCCACGCCGGTGCCGCAGAAGCTGTTCGACGTGTGGCAGCAACTTCAGCAACCGCTCTTGTTGTTAGAGAACCAGCGGAGCGCGGCACCGAAGTAGGATTCACGCCAAAACCCTGGCGGCCAATTGCACGATCAACCGCTCTTCATTGGCGAAAAACAGGAACTCGCAATTGCCCATCCGGCGGGCATTCTCAGGGACATGAAGTTGACGTTCACCTATTGGAAGGAGACGGACGGACGCTACCTCGGCTACCTGAATTCCCATCCGGATCATTGGACTCAGGGTGATTCCCTGCCCGACCTGAAGGCGCACCTGCGCGACCTGCACGAACTGTTCTCGGCGGAAGAGATTCCGGGGATTCGGAAAGTGGAGGAACTCGAACTGGCATGAAACGCCGGGATCTGGTCGCCGAGCTTGAACAGGCCGGGTGCCTGCTGCTGCGGCACGGCGCCAAGCACGATATCTATCACAATCCGAAGAACGGCCGTTCGGAGCCGGTTCCACGGCACCGGGAAATCAACGAACTGCTGGCCAGGAAAATCCTGAAGACACTGGTCGCCGCCCACGACTGAACCCGCAATCACGATCCGCTCGGATCGGTTTTCCTCAGCCGCTACATGAGCCTTCTTGGGAGATTGTTGAACGCCGTGTTCCAGCCCGAATTGGGTGGCATAAGCCTGAACCTGGCTGAGTCCTTCTGGGAACTTTCGGGTGAGACCAACTTTCAGTTCCTGTTCGCGGCTCTCCCGATCCTGCTACCCGCCGGTAGTGTTCTGTATCTGGAGGGAGGTTACCCAGAAGATGAATTGCTAAAGTTCCTCCAAACGCACAACACCGAGGATACGGTGAGAATCGCGTCCGGCACCGTGTGGCCCAAACCGAAAGTGTTCCATTTGCCTGCCACCTCCACCGTTTTGGATCGTTTGTCCACGCTAACCCAGGCCTGCGCGGCGCCCGAAGTAGCCGCCCATTTTCACGTCTACTGTGGCCAGGCAGTTTTGCTGGAGTGGCACGACGTGTTCACACAGCCAGCATTGATTTCTGGAAAGTTGCCCGCAGAAAACGTCCGCAGATTCGCCGAAGGGTTGGGGCTGGATTGCCGGCAGGGGGAAACGGTCACCCTCCCTACACCGCCACCGGCGCCTTGATCGCGGGGTGCGGGTCGTAGCCGACGAGTTCGAAATCCTCGTAAACAAACTCCAGGAGTTCCTTCCGCTCCGGATTCAGCTTCATCTGCGGCAACGGCCGGGGCTCGCGGGCGAGCTGTTCCCGCACTTGCTCGTCGTGATTGGAGTAGATGTGTGCATCGCCAAAGGTGTGGACGAAGTCGCCCGGTTTCAGGCCGGTGACCTGCGCCACCATCAGCGTGAGCAACGCGTAGCTGGCGATGTTGAAGGGCACGCCGAGGAACAGGTCGGCGCTCCGCTGGTAAAGCTGGCAGCTCAGTTCGCCGTCGCTCACGTAGAACTGGAACAGCGTGTGGCACGGCGGCAGGGCCATGAGATGGAGTTCGCCCGGGTTCCACGCCGAGACGATCAGGCGGCGTGAGTCGGGATTCTTCCTGATCATCGCCACAACCTCAGCGAGTTGGTTAATCGAGCGTCCATCGAACGACCGCCAGTCGGTCCATTGTGCGCCATAGACGCGGCCCAAGTCGCCGGTCTCGGGATTCGCCCATTCGTCCCAGATCTTCACGCCTTGTTGCTGGAGGGAGCGGACATTGGTGTCGCCCCGGATGAACCACAGCAGCTCGTGGATGATGCTCTTGAGGTGAACCTTCTTGGTTGTGACGAGCGGAAACCCGTCCGCGAGCCGGTAACGGGTTTGCGCACCGAACACGGACCAAGTGCCGGTGCCGGTGCGGTCGGACTTGAACTTGCCGTGTTCCCGCACGTGACGGAGCAGGTCGAGATAGGCGCGCATGGCCGCGGAGGGTAGGAAGGAGCGCCGCGGCGTCCACTTCGTTCTCAGGTGGGGGCGCCGATGCTGGCGACAAAACCCCGGCCCCGCCTACCTTCGCGCCGCACATGACCGACGCCCCCTCCGCCGTCGCCCGCTGGTTCGCCCGCCGCTTTGCGGCGCCGACACCGGTGCAGGCCGCGGCCTGGCCGGTCATCCGCGCCGGCCAGAACGCCCTCATCGTGTCCGCGACGGGCACCGGCAAGACGTTCGCCGCGTTCTTCGAGGTCCTGGATCAACTGTCCCGGGAGGAAGCCGCCGGGAAGCTGGAGCCGACCATCCACTGCCTCTACATCTCGCCGCTCCGGGCGTTGAGCTACGACCTGGAGAAAAACTTGGCCGGGCCGCTGCGCGAAACCTACGGCGAGAAACCACCGATCCGCGTGGGTCTGCGGTCCGGCGACACCGAGGCGGACGAACGCAAGCGGCAGTTCGATCGACCTCCGCACCTCCTGCTGACCACGCCCGAGAGCCTCGCGGTGCTGCTCAGCCAGCCGAAGTGGCTTCCCCATCTGCGGAACATTCGCTGGGTGATCGTGGACGAGATTCACGCGCTCGCCGAAAACAAGCGCGGCACGCACCTGGCACTCAGCCTCCAGCGCCTCGACGCCCTGAAGGCCGGCACACCGCGCCGGGTGCAACGCCTCGGCCTGTCCGCCACCGTTTTCCCGCTCGCGGACGTGGCCCAGTTCCTTGCCGGCACGGACGGTCAGTGCGCAGTCGTGGACGTTTCCGCCGCCAAGCAGATCGACCTCCGGCTCTACACGCCGCTCCAGAAGCATCCGTATCCGCTGGCCGGCTTCAGCGGCGTGCGGATGGTCCGGGCGCTCGGCAAGCTGGTGCAGAAGTTCCGCACCACGCTGGTCTTCACCAACACCCGCAGCGGCGCCGAGTCGGCAACCTACTGGCTCAAGGAACACCTGCCGCAGCTCGCGGAACAGATCGAGTGCCATCACGCGAGCCTCGACCGGGACGTGCGCCTGGCCGTCGAGGACCGGCTCAAGCGCGGCGAACTCCGCTGCGTGGTCTGCTCCACGTCGCTGGAGCTCGGCCTCGACATCGGCACGATTG
>JBIIUN010000444.1:0-4119 GCA_044339945.1 Kapaibacterium sp. (SeqCode) | reverse complement strand
CGCGGGCGCCGAGTTCAAGGTGCTGAGCAAGACGCAGTTCGACGAAGGCACGTGCCGGTCCTCGGTGGCGATTGCGAACGACCGGATCTACGTCCGGACGGGCTCCCGCCTGCACGTTTTCGGCGGCAAGTAGGCCATCCTCGGGGCCGGTGCTTGTTCCGCAGGGACTTGCCCGGCACTGTCTGCGCCCATGTTTTTGCTGACACGGCGACTCTGGTTGCTGGCCGTCGTCGGGCTCCTGCTCGGCGCCGCGGGCCCGTCGTCGTTCAAGCGGTCCGACTTCGTCAGCATCCGGGGGCGGCTCCATGTGGACGCCGAGAAGTGGGCCGACCGGCAGAAACTGGTCACGCGCTGGAATAATGTCTCCGGCGAGCTGAGGCTGACGAACCGGTGGACCCGGCTGGCCTTCAAGACCGACACGGCCCGGGTGGAGTTCGACGGCGCTATCGTTTGGCTCGGAGCGCCGCTGGCCAAGCTCGGAGGCAGCCCTTTCCTGGCAGTCGCCGACACGGACAAAATCCTCGGGCCGCTGCTGAATCCGCCTCGGCTGACCGGCACCGACAAAATCAAGGTCATCGCCCTGAGCGCCGGCCACGGCGGCAAGGACCCCGGCAACATGGAGGGCGGGCGGAAGGAAAAGGAATACACCCTCAAGCTCTGCCAGGAATTGGAACGCCAGCTGGAGCGCGCGGGTTTCGACGTCATCCAGATCCGGGACCGCGACCGCTACATCGCACCCGACGAACGGCCCGCCATCGCCAACCAACGCAAGGCGGACCTCTATCTCGCGGTGCATTTCAACGGCCGCCCCACGGCGCGGGGCTCCGCCCAGGGACTGGAAACCTACTGTCTCACGCTGGCCAATGGCGAATCCACCAACGGCGGGCAAAGCCGGGGATTCATGCCCGGCAACCGGCACGATCGGGAAAACCTGACGCTGGCCTACCAGATCCATCGCTCCCTGCTCGGCGCGCTCGACTACGCGGACCGCGGGGTCCGGCACGCCAACTTTGCCGAACTGCGCCTCGCCGACATGCCGGCGGTGCTGATCGAGGCCGGGTTCATGGATAGCCGGGAAGACGCCCTGAAAATCTACGGTGACCACGCCCGCCGCAAGGCGGCGACCGCCATCGTGGACGGCGTGCTGGCCTACAAGCGGCTGGTGGAACGTGGCCAGCCGGAGTGAACCGCGAAAAGTATCGCCCCTCGGCCCCGGCTTTCGCCATCTTCCCGGCATGCGTTCAATGACCGGTTATGGGCGGGGCGAACGGGCCGCCGACGGGCTCCGGGTGGTCGTCGAGCTGCGCTCGGTGAACCGCAAGCAGGCCGAAATCGGCCTGCGGCTGCCGTCCGAACTGGAGCCGCTGGAAAGCCGGATCCGCGATGAGCTCAACAAGGCCGTGGCGCGGGGCCGGGTGGAAGTCGTGTTCACGCTGGAAAAGCCGGCCGGCAGCGCGGCCTCCTTGGTCAACCGGGAACTCGCGGCGGCCTTCGCCGCCCAGTTGGGGCAGCTCCAACGGGACCTCGGCCTGGCCGGCGGTGTCACCATGGAGGCTCTGCTCCGATGCCCCGGAGTCTTGCAGCCCACGGAGTCGGTCGCCGATCCGGAAGCCTACTGGCCGATGGTTTCGGGCGCCTTGGACGCGGCGCTGACCGCGTTCAACGACATGCGGGGCAAGGAAGGCGCGGCCATGGCCAAGGATCTCGGGGAACGGGTCCGGCTGCTGCGCGAGGCGGTGGCTCGCATCCAGACGCAGGCCCCCGAGGTGACCCGGCGGTTCCGGGAACAGTTGCTCCAGCGGATTCGTCTCGCCGGCCTGGAGAATGTCTCGGCCGAGGACGAACGGGTCCTGAAGGAGGTCGTCTTCTTCGCCGACCGCAGCGACATCAACGAGGAACTGGCCCGCCTCGGGAGCCATTTTGCGCAATTCGATGCCACCGCCCGGAGCGCCGAGCCCGTGGGCCGGAAGCTGGACTTCCTCGCGCAGGAGATGAATCGCGAGATCAACACCATCGGTTCGAAGGCCAATGACGCCCTGATCGCGACGGACGTCGTGCTGCTGAAGACCGAGCTGGAACGCTTCCGGGAACAGGCGCAGAACGTCGAATGAGCCGGCCATGAGCAGTCCCGTCATCTTCCTCATTTCGGCGCCGTCGGGCGTCGGCAAGACCACGGTTTGCCAAGGGTTGCTGGGCGAAGTGCCCGGCTTGCAGCGCGCGGTGACCTGCACGACGCGCCCGCCGCGGGCCGGCGAACGGCCCGGCGTGGATTACCACTTCTTGGCTGAGGACGAATTTGTCCGACAGGTGGGGCAGGGGGAGTTCCTCGAACACGCGGAAGTTTACGGTCGCCGTTACGGAACCCTGAAATCCGAGGTGCGGGACCGATTGGCGGCGGGCAGTGACGTCTTGCTCAACATCGATGTGCAGGGGGCGGCTTCCGTGCGCTTGGCCGCGGCGGGCGACCCGATCTTGGCCGCGGCCTTGGTCACGGTCTTTTACTCCACCGCCACCTTGGCCGAAATGGAGTCGCGCCTCCGTGGTCGGGGAGCCGACGCGGAGGACGTGATCCAGCGCCGCTTGGCGGAAGCCCGCGGGGAGGCGGCGCGTTGGGGGGAATTCGATTTCCTCGTGCTCAGCGGCAGCCGGGACGAAGATTTGCGCCGGATGAAGGTGATTCTGGAAGCGGAGCGGATGCGCCGCAGCCGGTCCCGATTTGAGTTCGCCGGCTGAATCCAACCCGTTGAATCATGGCCAACGCTCCCCTTGTCGTCCTGGGTGTCACCGGCTCCATCGCCGCGCACCGGGCCATTGATCTGGCCAGCCTGCTGACCAAGGCCGGAGCCAACGTCAACGTGGTGCTGACCGCCGATGCCCAGCAGTTCGTGCAGCCGTTGCCGTTCCGCACGCTTTCCCGCAATCCGGTGGTGACCAGCCTTTACGACGAGGAAGCCGGCTGGAAACCGACCCACATCCGGCTGGCCGACGAGGCCGCGCTCTTGTTGGTCGCGCCCGCCACCGCGAACACCCTGGCGAAGCTGTCCCTCGGGTTGGCGGATGACGCGCTTTCCTGCCTCGCCTTGGCGCTGAATCCCCAGGCCAAACTCCTGATTGCCCCGGCCATGAACGGCAAGATGTGGCTGCACCCGGCCACCCAAGGACACGTGGCGACCCTGAAGTCCCGCGGGGCGGAGTTCATCGGGCCGGAAGCGGGGCTGCTGTCCTGCGGCTACGAAGGCTTGGGCCGGCTCTGGCCGGTGGATCAAATTGCGGCCCGGGCCGTGCAATTGTTGGGTCTGGCGTGACGTCGGCACGGAAACTGCCAAGGTGAACCCGTGCTGTTGACCGACCTCGGGAAAAAAGCCCGCGAACTGCTGGCGGCCGTTTCGCCGCAGGCGGGGACGGCCCCGGCGGACCTGACGATGTTCCTGCAGCGGGTCCGTTTCGTTGAGCGCGGGCTCGCGGTCCCGGTGAAGTTGGTCATCCTCCCGCTCCTGGCTTACCTCCTGTTCTTCTCGAACTGGATCGCCGACCCCTTGCCGCCCCGGGATGTCGCCCTGCAGGCGCTCCGGAACTTCTTCCTCATCTACGTTGCCCTGAGCGTCGGCGGCGGGCTGATCGTGTGGGGAATGGACGAGATTTCGCCCAAGTTGCTTTCCCGCGTCGTCTACACCGCGGCCATCCTCGACGCCGCGATGCTGGGGGGCATCACCTTGGCCAGCGGCGGCTTCGACAGCCTGTTGTTCTGGGTTTTCCTTGGGCTGATCGTGCGCAACGCCGCGGTCATCGCGTATTCCGACGTCCAGATCACCGTCAACCTGTTGGTCAGCGTGATCTACGTGGTGGCCGGCACGCTGGACATCGCGCTGGAGCGGGCGGAGGTCGCCGGGGTGAGGTCGGTCGGGTTGGGTGAGTTGGGGGAATTGAACCGGGAGGTCGAGGAACTGCCGCCCAACGTGATGGTCGAGGCGCTGTTGCTCCGGGTGCTCCTCCTGGTGCTGATGACCGCCTGTTCCTACGGCGTGCAGGTGCTCTTGGACCGCCAGCGCCAGAAAGAGATGGAGGCAAATGAATTTGCCATCAAGCAGGAGCAACTGGAGGCTGCGGGGCGCCTCGCCG
>JBIIUN010000004.1:0-38257 GCA_044339945.1 Kapaibacterium sp. (SeqCode) | reverse complement strand
CACAGCATGACGATGTGCGCCATTGGCACCGGAATGCTCTGGGTCGGCTGGTATGGCTTCAACGCCGGTTCGGCCGTGGCGGCGGACGGTATCGCGGCCAACGCGTTCATGACCACGACGATCGCGGCGGCGGTGGCTTCCTTCGTCTGGGCTATGCTGGAATGGGTGTTGCGTGGCAAGCCCTCCATCCTCGGCTTCTGCTCCGGAGCGGTTGCGGGTCTGGTTGTGGTGACCCCGGCTTGTGGTTTCATCACTGCGGACGGCGCGTTCATCATCGGCATCATCGCCGGCTTGGTTCCGTTCCTGGCCTGCGCTTATCTGAAGGCGAAGCTTGGTTATGACGACGCCTTGGACACGTTCGGCGTCCACGCCGTTGGCGGCACCCTCGGGGCAATCCTGACCGGCATGTTGGCCCGCAACTCCGCGAACGCAAACCTGGCGACGAACCTCAAGTCGTTCGTGACCGACAGTCTGTTCCAACCGCTGCTCATCGAGCAGATCAAGGCGGTTGCCTTGACGTTGGGCTTGTCGGTGGTGGCGACGGTGGTCCTGGCCTTCGTGGTGAAAGCCGTTGTCGGACTCCGGCCTACCGAAGAAGTGGAAGAGCAGGGGCTCGACCTCGCCGAGCACGGCGAAGAAGCCTACCACGGCTGATTTGGCTGAGTGTGTTGACGGGCCGCGTCCGGAGTTCCGGGCGCGGCTTTTTCGTTTCCCGAGCGGTCAGCCTACCTCGATGACGACGGCTGTGGTGTTGTCGCGCCCGCTGTTGGCGAGCGATTCAATCACCAGTCGTCGCGCCGGATTGTCGTCGATTTCGGTCCGGGGAGATCGGATGAGGTCCTCTAGGGCGCTATTGTAGAGTCCGTCGGTCAGCCCATCGGAACACAGCAGGAAGCGATCGCCCGGTTCGAGGGCTACGGCTCCAACTTGCGGATCCACAAACTGATTGGAGCCGCCCAATGACTTCTGGAGCACGTTCCGGCGGGGATGGGTGCGGGCCTCGCGTTCGTTGAGTTGGCCATTCCGGAACAGCCAACCCACGTAGGTGTCGTCGTGGCTCAATTGCTTCAGTCCGCCGCTGGCCGGCAGGTAATAGAGCCGGCTGTCGCCGATGTGGCCGAAATACATCCATGTCGGGGAGAACCAGCACAGCGTGAGGGTGGTCTCCATGCCCCGGCATTCCTCGTAGCTGTTGCCGACGAATGCCAGCGAGCGGTGGACCTGGCTGAACAGTTCTGTGAGCACGTCCGAACAACCGGCGGACAATCCGCGGGCCGACTGCTTGAAGGAACGCGGGAGCAGTGTCGTGATCTTTTCCACGGCGATCCGGCTGGCAAATTCGCCCGCCTTGGCGCCGCCCATGCCGTCGCAGACGGCGAAGGCGAAGTCCGTCGGGGCGGTCGGTGCTTCGCCGAATTTTCCGAGGCGATGGATTTCCTGGGCGTCGAAGCGGAGGGCGAGGAACGAATCCTCATTGTTGGGCCGGACTCGGCCTTTGTCGGTCCACCCGAACCACTTTAGTGATCGGGCGGCGGATTCGCGATTGGGTTGGTCCATGTCAGCATCCGGATTTGCCGCCGGGAAGGATGGTGGCGAACTCGAAGTCGATCAGGCAGAAGCGACCATCCGAGCGACGGTAGGTGACGTTTCGCATGTCCGCGTCGTCGTGACGCACGCCGAAAGGTTCAAGCTCCGCAAAGAGTTCCTTGGTGCGGGCTTCGTCCAGATGTTGGACGCGCGAACCGCAGTTCGTCGTGATGATCTGCAATTTCGAGCGGTCGGCGGCCAACAACTTGGGCACGAATGGGCAGCCTCGGGCCTCCAGATGACGAAGAACTGTGACCTCGTTGTCGAACCGCTTTTCGGCGTCAGGGCCCAGGTAATTCTTGAAAACCCTACCGTCGAAACCGAGGTAAACGGTCGCCCGGAGCGTATCTTTGACCTTGAGCATGGCTGGCTTCCCTTGCCCGGCAGCGTGCGCCCGGTCCCCGGCGGATTTCAACGGCCGACTTGCAGCCCTGAAGAAATATGACCACCGCTGGCTAAATGTGCGCAGTGTGTTTGATGTGATGCAATGATTTCGGCCAGCACGGGGGATAGATGAAAATTATTCCCGCACCTTGGCCGCGAAAAATGGGCTGGTTCAACGCGTTCTTGCTTCGGAAAAGTCGCCGTGCATGCTTCGGTCCCGAAGCGGCATCTTGCATGCTTTTGAAGCGTTTCGACTGAGGAACGTTTCAAACAATTCCTCCATTCACATCCATGGCGAAATATAAATTGGAATACCTGTGGCTCGACGGTTACGAGCCCGTCCCCAACCTCCGCGGCAAGACCCAGATCAAGGAGTTTGCCAAGTTTCCGAAACTGGAAGAGCTCCCGATATGGGGTTTCGACGGCAGCTCGACCCGGCAGGCAGAGGGCCGCAGTTCCGACTGCTTGCTGAAGCCGGTGGCCGTATATCCTGACGCCGCCCGCAAGAATGGCGTCCTCGTGATGTGCGAAGTGATGATGCCGGACGGGGTGACGCCGCATCCCTCCAACGGTCGTGCCAACATTCCCGATGATCCGGGCGCTTGGTTCGGCTTTGAACAGGAATACTTCCTCTACAAGGACGGCAAGCCCCTCGGATTCCCGGAAACCGGCTTCCCGTTCCCGCAGGGCCTTTATTACACCGGCGTCGGCTATGACGCCGTCGGCGACATCGCCCGCGAGATCGTCGAAGAGCACCTTGACCTGTGTCTGGATGCCGGCATCAACCACGAGGGCATCAACGCCGAAGTGGCCAAGGGCCAATGGGAATTCCAGATCTTTGGCAAGGGCTCGAAGAACGCGGCGGACCAAGTCTGGGTTGCCCGCTACCTGATGATGCGCCTGTGCGAGAAATACGGCGTGGACGTGAACTTCCATTGCAAGCCGCTGGGCAAGGACGTGGACTGGAATGGCTCGGGCATGCACTCGAACTTCTCGACGACCTTCATGCGTGAAATCGGTGGCAAGGAATACTTCGAGGCGCTGATGGCCGCGTTCGACAAATACAAGAACGAGCACATTGCCGTTTACGGTCCCGACAATCACCTGCGCCTGACCGGCCTGCACGAGACCCAGTCGATCGACAAGTTCAACTACGGTGTCGCGAACCGTGGTGCCTCGATCCGGGTGCCGCATAGCTTCGTGAACAACAACTACAAGGGTTACCTGGAAGATCGCCGCCCGAATTCCCAGGGTGATCCCTACAAGATTGCCGGCCGTATCCTGCAAACCATCGCGACGGTTCCGCTGCCGGCTCCGGCCAAGAAGACCGGCAAGAAGTAGCCGGTCCGACGCAGGAATCTTTATCGAAAGTCAAACGGCGCAGGTTCTTGCCTGCGCCGTTTTTTGTGCCGCTGCGGGGCGTGGCTACTGGCCCACTACTCGATCAGACGATGTCGGGTTCGCCGATGACGGTCGTCTTATCCCGGGTTTGCACGCCTTTCGTCCGGAGGCTTTCGCCAGCGATGGTGTAGCCCGGGATGATCCGGTCCAGTTGTTCCTGCGTGGAACCGAGGTGATCGCGGATCAACTTGCCGAGCACGGATCGGTAATCGGTATTCCGCTGGAGGTAGCGACCGGTCGCCTTGAAGAAGGTTCCATTCGGACCGGTTTCCCAAGGCACCGATTGGTCGCCCGTGCCGCCGCAGTTGAACACGCCGGTGCGGCGGACTTCGCCGAGCGGGCCGGCTCCGAATCCCTTCAGGCCGCCGCCCGCCGCAAACATGACGCTGGCTTCCGCGTGATCGGTCCCGTTGTCGGAGTTCTCGATCGAGGTGCGGCCGAATTCCGACAGCGTGACGACGGCGAGGTCATCCCAGCGGCACTTGTCCGAGTAGCGGGTGAAATACTTGTTGAGCGCATACATGGCCCAACCGACGCGGCGCAGCAGGTTCGCGTGGGAGCCAGTGTGCGAGCCCGTAGTCCCGGCGGCATTCGGTTGGTCTGCCTGGTCGCTGTGTGTATCCCATCCGTCGATCGAGATGCCTGAAACGAGGGCGTCGGTCTTGTTCAGCACCAGCGCCGCCGCCTTCAAACGGGTGAACACGTCGTAGCTGCTGGTCGGCACCACGTATTTGTCGGCCCGGGTGCTGGTGGAACTCCGGCGCCAGCCACCGTTCTTCTCGTTGGTGGTGGGGAACAGGTGGTAGCCGCCGCCGCTGGCATTGGCGTAATCCGTGTCGCCGTCCGTGGCCACGTCGTCGCGGAAGGTGTTGCCGGTTTCCGAGAAGTCGATGCTGGCGAAGATCTGCAGCGAGCTGGCGAGGTTGCCGTATTGCAGTTCGAGGAAGTCGCGGTCCCGTTTGTTCGCAAACTTCGCCTGGTTGGCGGCGGCGAGGAAGGCGTCCGCCTTGAGGTTGCCCTGAGGCGTGTTGGGCACTGCGAGCAGGTTGAAGCGGGTCGGATCGTTGACGTTGGTCATCGCCGCCTTGGAACCGCGGAGGATCAGGGGCAGGGAAGAGCCGATGCTGACGCCGGTGAGCGGTGCCGTGTAGGCGAGCCCGGATTCGACCATCGCCCGGTAAAGAATGCCGTCCTTCGTGTTGTTGTCGTTGGGCGAGCCGGTTTCCCAATAGTTCTGCGAGTCGAAATGGGAACGGCTTTGGCGCGGGTAGCCAACGCGATGGATCGCGCAAAGGTCCCCGGCGTTGTAGAGCGGGGTGAGAAACTTCAGTGACGGATGCAGGGCGGCGAAGCCGTTGCCCATGCTGAGTCCGTAAGGGTGGGCATAGGTGCCCGCGGCCGACCCCGATTCCGGGAAAAAGGCCCGGCCCGTGGCGGTGAACGGCTGGAGTGGGTCTTTCTTGATCTCAAGGTCCACCCGGTTGGGCGGTCCGTAGGCTGAGTCGCCGAAGGGAATGAGGGTGTTGAGTCCGTCGTTGGCGCCCCGGAGGAAGATGAAGAGCAGCTTCTTTACCCGGCCATTGCTGCCGGGTTGGCCGATGCTGCCTTCGGCCAACGCTCGCTTCAGGACGAACGGAACATCCGTGAGGGTGGCGAGGGCGGTGCCCAGTCCGAGGGTCGCGGAATGGGACAGGAACGAACGGCGGGAAAGGATGTTCATGGCGGAAGGGGCGGGCGTTACGGTTGGGAAATCACTGTTCGTGGAAGCGCTGGGTCGACATCAGCAGGGCAACCATGCCGCGGACGCGGAGGTCGTAGTTGGTGGTGCCCACGGCCAAGGCGTTGAAGGGCGAAGCGGTTGTGCCGTTGTCCGCCGTGTCGAGGAAGCGGACCGCGAGTTCGCGGAACTCCGCGAGGTTGGCGGTTCCCTCGGCCGGAAACAGGAGCCCGGTGAAGTAAGCGGCCACCGCGTTCGCATCGTTCAATTGCCCGGCCGGAAGCTTTTTGCGAAGCAGCGCTACCGGGTCGGTGCGGGTGGCGGCGCCGGCATCCGACTTGCCCGTCATGGTCACGGGCATGAGCGCCGACTGCACGAAACGGATCCGCTCGGTCAGCGTGCCGGCGCTGATCCAAGCCGGGGCGTCCTCCGGATAGCCGTCGGGTTCGGCCCGGTCGAAAAGCCGAAGCCGGCCGGCGCGGTTGATGATGCCTGCGAGGGCGTAGCCGTCGGAATCGGCAGTGAACGAGCCGTCGTCGTTCTGGGAGCGCAGCGCCCGGACGGTGCTCACTGCAAATTCCAGCGGTGTCTTGATCTTCTGCAGCGAGCCGGCGTTGGAGCGGAACAGGTCCGAGTTCAGGATCACCCGCAGCAGGTCGCGAATCTGCCCCTTGGGCGAGCCGTTGTCCCAGGCGAGCATGCACTGGTAGATCAGGTCTTCCTCGGGCGTGTGCTGATCGTCACTGAAGTCGTAGCCCAGGTGGAACCCGTCGTGGACGAGTAGGCGGCACAACTTCACCGAGATGAATTCCATGGTGAAGGGCAGGTTCGCCATGTGGCTGATCAGGTCGTAGCCTTCCTTGATGCCATTGGTGCCGGTCTGCCCGGAGTTCAGCCGGAGGCCGTAGGGGGCGCCGGCCCAGCGGGGACCGAACCGGGCCGGGATGGTCTTCGGGTTGGCGGTATCGACCGAACCGTCGGCCTTGGTTTGGTAGAAGATGTGTTTGGTCGAGGTGTTGTGACGCGCACCCTTGTAGTTGAACGCCCACAGGCCTCGCAGGTTGATGTTGGCGTTGAGGGCGGTCGTGTTCGTCAGTGTGTTGTCGATGCGGTTGGTGGACCGCGCCGCGAAGGGGTTGAACTCCTGGTTGGTATTGACGAGCTCAACGGTCCAGCCGGTCCAGGCGCGGGAAATCTGGACGATGTCCTGCTGGTCATAGCCGTTGTCCACGCCGAAGCAGAAGAGTTCGCACAGTTCCCGGGCGTAGTTTTCGTTGGCGACCCGGGTGCCGTCGCCGCGTGACCCGACCGTGTCGAGGTAGATGATCATGGCCGGGCTCTCGGCGCTGATCCGGAGCAGGTCCAGGAAGCTCACGTTCGGACGCAGCAGGGCTTCCTGCCACCGGAGATTTTCGACGACTTCCGCCCGGGTGGAAAGGGGGTCAGATTGTTCGTCGTCGTAACCCCGGTTGTCGAAATAGTCCCGGGTCTTGGAAACTTGGGTCACGAAGTGGTTCTCCAGGAACTGCCGCAGGACTTCCAGGAGCTGACGCTTGGCCTGGACGGCGTGGAGGATGTGCCAGGCGCGGAGGTCGGTCAGCGTGCCTTCGCCGGCCAGCAGTTTGGCAAAGATGGGCGCGGGAGAATTGTCCTGGCCGGAAAGTCCCGTCGAGATAGAGACGCCGCTGCCTCCGAGGCGGACAACCAATTTGCTGTTCTCGGCCGACGTCCGATACCAGAGGCTCAGCGTGATGGGTGTGCCGACGGCGACCGTCGGGGTGACCAATTGGTGGATGGAGGTCGACTGGCTTTGGCCGCCCGTCGAATCGATGATGTGCAGGCTGTTGTTCCCGCTTTGGGAAAAGTCCGCCGTGATTGCGGAGGCTTCCAGGTTGGTGGAGACGGTCCAAGTCCCGGCGAGACCAGCTTCGAAGCTGCCGTTGGCCAGCAAGTTCGTCTGCGTCCCGTTGTCGGTGGAACCACGGACCAATCGGATGTTGTCCACGTAGGCATCGCCCGGGCCATCCATGAAAATGTAGAGCCGGGTTTGCCCGCCGGAGGTCGTCGCGGTGCCCGACACCGCGACCTGCTTCCACTGGGGGCCGCCCGCGGCGACGTCGAGCGTCTCGGTGATCGTCTCCGGCGCCAATTGCTCATTGATGTAGGCCGCCGTGCCCATGGTCCGAACCCGTTCGAGTTCATCGGGCGTTGGTCCGTAGGCGATGCGATGCAGCAAGGTGGTGGCGGCGAGGGTCTCGGCATCCAGGGGGACCGAATCGATCCGGAAGAATCGGGGAGTATCCCCCAGCAAGCCGCCGGTGAGCTGAAGCCCGGATTGGGTCGCCGCAGGGTCCGGCGCGTAGGTGCCGTCGACGGTCTGCGCTTGCTGCAACTGATATCCGACCGAAGCGGGCGCCGGGGTGAGTTCGAGGACGGGCCGGCCATTCTGCGTAGTGATCGAACGGATGCCGGGGGCGTCGGGCGTCTGGCTGGCGGCCGTCAGCCAACCGGCGAAACATCCGACTGAAGTGGCAAAGGCGGTCAACCGGTGGCGCGACCAGAGGGGTTTCATACGGAATACGGCTGAAAGTCTAAGCAACTGCGAGGCCGAACAAGGTGTCAGTTGGGAAAAAATTGAGGCGAGGAGTGTTGGAGTCAGTTACAAGGATGTTGCCCCCGGCCCAACGGCGCCGCATGTCGCCAAAAGTGATTACTTTCCGGGGCGGGCTGCTGTTCTTTGGAAAGTGCGCGGCCCGAGCCGTTCAGAACCCTCGTTTAGGCGGAAACTACTTCGCCCGAGCGCCCACCATTGAGGAGGAACAGCACCGCCATCCGGACCGCCAAACCATTCGTCACCTGCTCCAAAATCACCGACTGGGTGCCGTCGGCGATGTCGCTTTCGATTTCCACGCCCCGATTGATCGGGCCCGGGTGCATGATCAAGGCATCGGGTTTCACCCACTTCATCCGGGCCGGATTTAGGCCGAACAGTGCGGCGTATTCCCCAACACTGGGAAACATGGTCACCCGTTGGCGTTCGTGCTGGATGCGCAGCAGATTGACCACGTCCGCATCGCGCAGGGCTTCCTCCAGATTCCACGTGACCCGCACGTTGGGATGGAATGACTCCAATTGCTTGGGCACGAGCGTCGGCGGGCCGCAAAGCGTGACCTTCGCGCCTAGTTTGACGAGCGCCCAGATGTTCGAGCGGGCCACCCGGCTGTAGAGGATGTCGCCGAGGATTGTGACGTTCAGGCCGGCGACCCGACCCTTCTTTTCCCGGACCGTGAAGGTGTCCAGCAATCCCTGGGTCGGATGCTCATGGGCCCCGTCGCCTGCATTGACGATGTGGGCCTTGGCGAACCGGCTGAGGAAATGCGGCGCTCCGCTCGCGCTGTGGCGCAGGATGACGAAGTCGGCCTGGAGCGATTCAAGGTTCCGGATCGTGTCCTTCAGCGTCTCGCCCTTCTTCAGCGAGCTGGCCTCCGCCGTGAAGTTGATGACGTCGGCGCTCAGTCGAACGGCCGCGAGCTCGAAGCTGATGCGGGTGCGGGTGCTCGGCTCGACAAAGAGATTGATGACCGTCTTGCCGACGAGGGCGGGAAACTTCTTCTTCGGGCGTTCGCCCAGGGCCTTGAAATGGCGGGCCGTGTCGAGGATCAGCGTCAGTTCCTCGGCCGAGAGCGATTCGAGATCCAGGAGGTGGCGGCGGTTCCAGTTCATGGCTTGCGGTCCTGCAGGGTGACGGTGTCGTTGCCGCCGTCCTCGGTCAGGGAGACGTCGACGTGTTCGGAGCGGGAAGTGGGCACGTTCTTGCCCACGAAATCGGCGCGGATCGGAAGTTCGCGATGGCCCCGGTCAATCAGCACGGCCAACTGCACCCGGCTCGGCCGGCCGAAGTCATGCAGGGCATCCAAGGCGGCCCGGGTCGTCCGCCCGCTGTAGAGCACGTCGTCCACCAGCACGATGGTCCGGCCGGTGACGTCGAAGGGGATTTCCGTGGCGCGGAGCAGGGGCGCCGAACGTTGGTCGAGGTCATCCCGGTGCAACGCGGCGTCCAGCACGCCTGTCGGCACCGGCTCCCCAAGAATGGCCTGCAGCTGGGTGGCTAGTCGCCGGGCGAGGAACACGCCCCCGGTTTGGATGCCGACGATTGCCAGCTGGGTGCCGGCGGGATTGCGCTCGGCGATTTCGTGGGCCATCCGGGCAATGGCCCGATGGAGGGTGGTGGAATCCAGCAGCAAGGCGCTCATGCGGGGTAAAACAAAAGCCGGTCGCCCTGAGGGGACCGGCTTTGAATTGTCTCAATTGTTGGTGTGTTCATGCGCCTTTGGAGCCTCGCAGGACCCCGTTAAAGGTGCCGTCTTCCCGTGCCAATCAGCCGCCGGCCAATTGCCGTCCACGCCGCCAGCCGGCGCGGTGTTTCGTGATCCAGTCCACCAGGGCGCGCTCAAACCCGATGTCGTGGCCCACCTTTTCCGATTCGATCCATTTGTGCCGCAGGATCTCTTCCCGCTCTGCCTGGAACTCCCGGTAGAGCGTCGTATTCACCAGCAGCGCCTGCGCGGAGCGCCGATGTTCAGATTCATTGCCCATAGCACTAGCCGACCAATTGCGGTAACGGGACCGTAACGTCGGTCGCCGGGGTGTAAACCGGTTTTTCTTGGTCCACAACCGCCGTTGCCGCCCCACGCTCCGACCGCTACAAACTCCCCATGGCCCATTGCCCAGCCGTCGGCAACCCAAGTCGTCATCCCCGTTCCCTTGGGCTGGCGTTGGCCGCGCTGCTCGCGACGTTGACCTGGGCGGAGGGCGCTCCTGTCACCCTGCATTCCACCAATGTCATTCCGGCCTACACCCTGAAGGCCGACCAAGTCTGGCGCCTGGAGTGCGAGAAGCCGAAGCGTTTCGACGCCTCGGCCCTTCAGCGGCTCAAGGACGGCACCCTGGTCACGCTGGACGACAAGACGACGAAGCTTTTCCGGGTCGAACTCACGGGGAACACCGGCCGGTTGGTGGCGACGGAACACGAATTCCTACCCAAACGCCCGGCCCGAAAGGCGGGGGAAAAGTCAGAGCCGCGGCCAGATCCCGAGGGCCTGGCGGTGGACGAAGCGGGCCGGGTCTTCATCTGCGAGGAATCGCAGCGGCAGGTCTTTCGTTATGATCCGCTGACCCGCGTCACCGAGCGGCTGGAAATCGATTGGGCGCCCGCGAAGAGATGGTTCTCAGCCGATGCGAACGCCTCCTGGGAAGGCATCGCTGCCGGCGGCGGAAAACTCTATCTCGCCAACGAACGCAGCCGGGGCCGTATCGTGGTCGTGGATGCGGTCAGCTTGAAGGTGGAGCGTGACTTTCAGGTGCGCCCGCCCGACGTCCAGGCCGCCGATGTGCATTACTCAGACCTGTGCTGGCACGCCGGGCACCTCTGGGTGCTGTGCCGCGAAAGCCGCTGCGTGCTTCAGGTGGACGCCGCGAAGGAAAAGGTCCTCGCCAGCTTCGATTACGAAGCCATCGAACGGGACCCGCAAAACGCCTATGCCCATCCCTTTCCCTATGGCTTCGTCGAAGGACTGCTGGTCGAGGCGGATCAGCTCTGGCTGATGGTGGACAACAACGAATTCCCGCGCGTGGCCGACAAGAACGACCGCCGGCCGCAGTTGTGGCGTTGCCCGCGGCCGGACCTATCGAAATGACCAAGGGCCAATGACCAATGCCCCGGGTTGTTTGCCCCTGCTGGTGCCATTGGGTCATTGGTCATTGGTCATTGGTCATTGGTCATTGGTCATTTCCCCCCGCCGACTTCCCCCTTCTGTTTTCCGGCCGCTTTCCGTTAGGCTGCCGCCTCACGAATGAAGACTGCATTCCTGTTCGCCGGCCAAGGGGCCCAGGCGGTTGGCATGGGCAAAGACCTGGCCGAAGCGTTTCCCACCGCCCGCGCCCTGTTCGACCAGGCCAACACCGCGCTGGGCTACGACCTCGCGTCCATCTGCTTTGCCGGCCCCGAATCCGAGCTGACCAAGACCGAAAACGCCCAGCCCGGCATCTACCTCGTGAGCTGGGTGGCCATGAGCCTGCTGCGCGAACGCGTCCCCGGTCTGACCTATGACGCCACGGCCGGCCTTTCGCTCGGTGAATTCACCGCCCTGGCCGCGGCCGGCGGGACGACCTTCGAGGACGGTCTCCGCGTCGTGCGCCTGCGCGGCCGGTTCATGCAGGAAGCCTGCGAAGCCACCCAGGGCAGCATGGCCGCCATCATCGGCCTCGACGAAGCCCCGACCCGCGAAGTCTGCGAGGCCACCGGCGTCACGCTCGCCAACCTCAACTGCCCCGGACAAATCGTGATCTCCGGGGCCGCGGACAAGATTCCCGCCGCCGTGGAAGCGGCCAAGGCCAAGGGCGCCAAGAAAGCCATCCCCCTGACCGTCGCCGGCGCCTACCACTCGCCGCTGATGGCGAGCGCGCAGCCGAAGCTCGCGGCCGAACTCGCGCGCATCCCCATCCGGACGCCCGCGGTGCCGGTGATCGCCAACGTTACGGGCCAACCCCACGGCGCCGCGTCCGCCATCGCCCCGGTCTTGGTGGACCAAGTCACCTCCTCCGTGCGCTGGGAAGCCTCGATGCGTTACCTGCTGGCGCAGGGTTTCACCCGCTTCATCGAACTCGGACCCGGCACCGCCCTGAGCGGCTTCATGAAGCGCATCGACAAGACCGCCCAGATGCTGAACGTCGCCGACGTCGCCAGCCTGGAAGCGACGGTGAAGGCGCTGACGACCTGAGCGCGCAACCTATCATGGGTGTGGGACGCTGGTTGCGGCTGCCGATACGGAGACTTTCCCTCATTTCCCAGCTGATTTCCCTGAAAAGTATTCCTGCCAAACGCCTCGCGGGGAAGGGGTTTCGTCATGTAGCCTGCCGTGTCGGTTATGTTGACGACTATGCCTATCCAGTTTGCCGAGCGGATTGTCCAGCAGCGCGGGGTGTCCGCGGAAAACGTGCGTCGTTGGGTGTTTTCGCAGGGACTGCCGCCCCTGAAGCGTCCGCTGGCGTGGGTGCTCGGGGTCGTCGCCGAGCGGGCGTTTGCCCACGACCGCCTGGTGGTGGAGGAATTCTGCAAGGCCCAGACTCGCGAGGAGGTCACGGATGCGATCAATCTGCTCCACCGGGCCCCGGTCTATGAACACGCGTTCGTGCGCGGCACGTTGGGCTGCCGCATTTCGGGCCGGCGCCTGGCAGCCCTGGCGGATGATTTGATGCGGGAACCGGGCGGCCAAGGCCGGTGACGCCGGGTTTGGTGGTGCGCGGATTCGTGGCTAGCTTGGCCCCACGATGAAACCCGTTTCCATCCGCCTGTTCGTGAAGCCCGGTTGCCCGTGGTGCGACGAAGCCATCGAATGGCTCGACCGCCGCCGGATCAGCTATGAACTGCTCGACGTCATCCGCAACGCCGAGGCCCGCGCCGAGATGCGCGAGCTCACCGGGCAGACCAAGGCGCCGTCGATCGACGTGGACGCCCACATCCTCGCCGATTTCGGGGCGGACGAACTGGAGTCGTGGTGGCGGCAGATGGACTTCGAGCCCAAGGCCTAGCTGGCTCGTTCTCCGCGGTTGACGAAACGGCGGTTTCCCCCGGACGTTCGCGGCGATTCATGAGCACGCTTGCTTCCCAAGTCGCCGTTGTTTCCGGTGCCAGCCGTGGCATCGGCCGCGCCATCGCCCTCAAGTTCGCCGCCGCCGGCGCGAACGTGGTCTGCCTCGCCCGCACGGCCGAGAACGCGGAGAAGACCGCCGTGGAAATACGGGCGCTGGGCCGCCAGGCCTGGGCATTCGGCGTGGATGTGGCTGATCCGGGCGCAATCAGCGCCGTGGCCGAGCAGATCCTCGCCGCCGCGACCAAGGTCGACATCCTCGTGAACAACGCCGGCGTGACCCGGGACACCCTCCTCATGCGCATGAGCGAGGCCGACTGGGATACCGTGCTGAACACCAACCTTCGCGGCGCGTTCCTCTTCACCAAGGCGTTCACCCGCGCGTTCCTCAAGCAGCGCAGCGGCCGGATCATCAACATCAGCTCGGTGATCGGCCTCATTGGCAACGCGGGCCAATGCAACTACGCCGCGAGCAAGGCCGGCCTGATCGGCTTCACCAAGTCGGTGGCCAAGGAGTTCGGTTCCCGCGGCGTGACCTGCAACGCCATCGCGCCCGGCTTCATCGAGACCGACATGACCGCCGCGCTCGACGAGAAGCTGAAGGAAGGCCTGCTGAAGCAGATTCCGCTCGGCACGCTGGGCCAGCCCGACGATATCGCCGAGGCCGCCCTCTACCTCGCCGGACCAGGCGGGCGTTACGTCACCGGCCAGGTGCTGACCGTGGACGGCGGCATGGTCATGTAGGCGGGAGCGGACCCCGGGACAAAGCCATGGATCCGCAGGTTCAAAACGCGGCGGTGGCGGTCGGCCTGGTCGTTCTGGGACTCCTCGGGTTGGTGGTGATCTGGAAGATCACCAAGTCGGTCCTCAAGCTGATGTTCTGGCTGATTGTGTTGCTCGTGCTGGGCGCCGGCACCGTGTGGCTGCTGGGTGAAGCCCAAATCATCCCGCGGCCGGCGACCTGGATTGCCCCGCCGCCCATGAAGTGATTAGGCCCCGGCGGCCGCCGGAGCGGGCATTTGAGTTCCGTTCAACCAAGGGCATTTGGTCATTGGCCATTGGTCCTTGGACCTTTCACCCTGCCCGCATGTCCGCTGCCGACGCCGCCAAGCGCCATGCCGAACTGACCGCCGAAATCCGCCGGCACGACCACGCCTACTACGTGCTCGCCCGGCCGGAGGTCAGCGACCGCGAATACGATGCGCTCTACCGCGAGTTGCAGGAACTGGAGGGCCGGTTCCCCGAGTTGGTCAGCCCCAGTTCCCCGACGCAGCGGGTCGGCGGCGCGCCGATGGACAGCTTCCGCCGAGTGGCGCACCTCCAGCCGATGCTGTCGCTCGACAAGGTCGAGGCGGCCGACCATCCGACCAAGGACGAGGAACCCGACCGCGACCGGCGCAACCAGGCGCAGGACCGGAACACCCTCGCCGAGTTCCGCGCGTTTGACGCCAGCATCCGCAAGCAGCTCGGCCGGGACGATGTCGGCTACGTGATGGAACCCAAGGTGGACGGCGTCTCGATCAGCGTCCATTACCGGCACGGCAAGCTGGAGCTGGGCGTCACGCGCGGCGATGGGCAGTTCGGCGACGACATCACCGCCAACCTCAGGACACTGCGGTCCATCCCGCTGGAACTCGACCTGCCCAATCCGCCGGCGCTGCTGGAAGTCCGTGGCGAAGCCTACATGGCCATCGCGGAATTCGGCGCGCTGAACGCCCGGCTCGCGGCCGCCGGCGAAAAACCCTTTCCCAACGCCCGCAACGCCACCGCCGGGGCGCTGAAGCAGCTCGATCCCCAGCTCGTCGCCCAGCGCCCGATCCGCGCCGTTTTCTACGCCGTCGGGGCGTGCGAGGGGATCAGCTTCACCACCCACGCCGAGATGCTGGAAGCGTTGGCAAAGTTCGGCTTGCCCACCCAGAAGCTCTGGTGGACGGCCCGCGACATGGACGACATTCTTCGGCTCTACGATTCGGAGATCGTGGCCGGTTACGACGAGGCGAAGGACCTGCGTCGGCGGCTGCCCTACGAAATCGACGGCGTCGTCATCAAGGTGAACACCCTCGCCGACTGGGCCCGGATTCCCGGCCGCTCTCGGGCCCCCGGCTACGCCATCGTCCACAAACCGGTGCCGTGGATCACCCCGGCCGAAACGGTGCTACACGCCATCACGGTTCAGGTTGGGCGCACCGGGGTGCTGACGCCGGTTGCGGAACTGGAGCCGGTGTTCGTGCAAGGTTCCACGGTCGCGCGCGCGACGCTGCACAACGAGGACGAGATCCGCCGCAAAGATATCCGCATCGGCGACACGGTGGTCGTCCGCAAGGCGGGCATGGTCATCCCGGAAATCTTCGAGGTGGTGAAATCGCGGCGCCCCGTCGGCGCGGGTGAATTCAACCTCTTCGAACATGTGGGCGGCCATTGCCCGGCCTGCGGCGGAAGCATCGCGAAGGAGAAGCTGGCCGGTGAAGCCGAGGAAGTCGCCTGGCGCTGCCAAAACGTCGCCGGCTGCCCGGCGCAGCTGACCCGGCGCGTGGAATACTTCGCCCAACGCAAGGCGCTCGATATCGAGTCCCTCGGCGGCATCGTGGCGGAGAAGTTGGTCGAGCGTGGGCTCGTGAAGGAACCGCTGGACCTGTTCGAGCTGACCGTCGAGCGACTGGGCAAGCTCAACTTGGGCACCGACGAAGAACCCCGCACCTTCGGCGAGAAGAATGCCACCAAGGTCATCGAGGCGCTCCAGCGTGCGAAGACCGCGCCGCTGCACCGGTGGATTCATGCCCTGGCCATCGCTGATGTCGGCGAGGCGACGGCGTATCAGCTGTCGCAGACCCACGAATCCTTGGCCGCCCTCGTCACCTCGGAAGTCCTGCGCGACGTCCGCGCCCTCGGCGCGAAGGAAGCCGAGCGTCAGGAAATCAGCCCGCGTTCCCGGAAGAATCCGCCGAAGGACGAGGCCGAGAAAAAGGCGCGTGAGGCCCGGGATGCCGAGCTGAAGGCGGAAATCGCCGTCCTCGAAGCCCGGCTGGCCGCCGGCGGCTTGAAGGCGCGGATGCCGGAGGTTGGCCCGGTCGCGGCGGCGAGCGTGCTCGACTATTTCGCATCGCCCGCCGGCGTGACGGTCTTGGAACGGATCCGCCAACTGGGCATCGCGCCCGCGGGCAACGCGGTGGTCGCGAGCCCCGTGGCAGCGGCCGGCCCCTTCGCCGGCAAGACCTGCGTGCTGACGGGCACGCTGACCTCGATGACCCGCGACGAAGCCGGCGAACTGATCCGGCAGGGCGGCGGCACGGTCAGCGGTTCGGTGAGCCGGAAGACGGACTTCGTCATCGCCGGTGAAAGCGCCGGCTCCAAACTGGACAAGGCGCGGGAGCTGGGAGTGATCATTCTGAATGAAGCCGAGCTTCGGGATCGGCTCGGACTGCCACCCGGTGTGCCCATGTCCGGTCAATTACTCTGATTGGGGTAAACCAATCTCTGTTGCCCCACCTCATATCGAATCACTTTAAGCCGATTAACCCGTTGAGCTGATTCCGCCGCACTGGATCTGAAGGTGGAACCGCAGGCCACTTTGCATGAGTTTACGAATTAATCCGCGGCCAACCTTCGCCGGTTGGTTGGGTGCCCTTTTCGCAGGCGGCCTGCTCCAACTTGGGCAGGCCGACAGCCCGACGGCCCCGTGGCGGCTCGGCAAGGCGCTGGACCTGCCCTCGTGGCTGAAGCTGGGCGGCGAATACCGCATGCGTTACGAGACGCTGGACGGGCAATTCCGGGCCGGGCGCACCGGCGGTGACCAGGCACTGACGTTTCGGACAAGTTTGGTCGCGGAGTTTCACACCGAACCGGTCCAACTGGTGACTGAAGTGCTCGACGCGCGGCAGTATCTGTCCGACGCCGGCAGCCCGCTCGACAACACGATGGTCAATGCGTTGGACGTGCTCCAGGCGCACCTCCGCTGGCAGGCCGGCGACCTGATTCCGGGCGGCACCAACACCGTCCGAATTGGCCGCGAGACGCTGGACCTCGGCAACCGCCGGCTGGTCGCCCGCAACGCCTACCGGAACACGATCAACGCTTTCACGGGCGTGGACTGGCTCTGGGAGGCCCACGGCGGCGGCTCGGTCCGGGCCTTCTGGTTCCTGCCCGTGCAACGGTTGCCGTCGGACTTCGCCTCGCTGCTCGACAACGAGATCGTCGCCGACACGCAGGGCTTCGGGCAGCAGTTCTGGGGGCTCTACGGCACGTTGCCGACCTGGGGTCCGGGGATCCGGTCCGAAGTTTACTGGCTGCAACTCCATGAGGACGCCGACGCGGACAGCCGGCGACGCCGCCTCCACACGCCGGGACTGCGGGTGTTCCGGAATCCGGCGGCGGGGGAATGGGACTTCGAGCTGGAAGCCGCCTATCAGGTCGGTGACACGCGGGTGCGGGTGGGCCTGAACGAACCCGTGCTCGATCACGAGGCCCACCTGCTGCACGCGGGCGTGGGGCACACCTTTGACCTGACCTGGAAACCGCGGATCGGCGTGCGTTACACCGAGGCCACCGGTGACAACAGCCCCACCGACGGCTCGAACGAACGCTTCGACACCCTGTTCGGCGCCCGCCGCTGGGAATTCGGTCCCACCGGCATCTACGGATTGGTTCCGCGCGCCAACTTGCGTTCGCCCGACTGGCAGATTGCCGTCCGACCGCGGTCCAACCTGGAGCTCTCCGCCACTCATCGCCTGATCTGGCTGGAGTCGGCCCGCGACGCCTGGACGGCCGCCGGGGTGCGGGACGCCACGGGCAATTCCGGTGATTTCGTCGGGCACCAGGTCGAGACGCGGCTGCGCTACGACGCGCTGCCGGGCAACCTCCGGCTCGACACCGGCGTGGTCTATTTCGCCGCCGGCGGCTTCGCGGAGGCCGCCCCCAACGCGACCCGCCAAGGCGATTCCGTGTTCAGCTACGTGGAACTGACGCTGACCTTCTGAACCGCGGCCGGGCCAACCGTCGCATTGACGGCGGAATTGCCGCTCCGCTAGGTTCCCCCGGTAAATACCGGAGCGCCCCGAATTTACCGTTCGGGGCGTTTTGTTTTCCAAGTCACGCAATCATGGCCAACACGATTCTGGTCGGCGCCCAATGGGGCGACGAAGGCAAAGGCAAGATCATCGACGTCCTGACCGAACAGGCCGACGTCGTGGTCCGCACCCAAGGCGGCAACAACGCCGGGCACACCGTCTGGGTGGGCAAGACGAAATACGTCCTCCACCTCATCCCCTCCGGCATCCTCTGGAAGGGCAAGACCAACGTCGTGGGCAACGGCGTGGTGGTGGATCCCGTGGCCTTGGTGGGTGAGCTCGACGGCCTGGAGAAACTCAACGTGAAGGTCGAGGGCAAGTTCTTCATCAGCGAGACGGCCCACCTCGTCCTGCCCTACCACCGCGAGCTCGACGCCCAGCGCGAGGTGCTCAAGGGCAAGAACAAGATCGGCACGACCAAGCGCGGCATCGGCCCCGCCTACGGCGACAAGGTGGCCCGCGTCGGCCTGCGGATGATCGACCTGATCAACCCCGAGCGGTTCGCCGCGAAGCTCAAGGACCGCATCAAGGAGAACAACGCCGTCCTCAAGGCCCTCGGTGCCAAGCCGCTTTCCTACAAGAAGGTTCACGACGCCTATTGCGCCGCCGGCGACCGCCTGCGGCCCTACGTGACGAACACCGTGGTGCTGCTCCACGAGGCGATGCAGCAGAACAAGCACATCCTCTTCGAAGGCGCCCAGGGCACATTCCTCGACATCGACCACGGCACGTATCCTTACGTGACCTCGTCGAACACGACCGCGGGCGGCGCCTGCACCGGTTCCGGCGTCGCGCCGCACCGCATGGACCGTGTGGTCGGCGTGATGAAGGCCTACACGACCCGCGTCGGCGAAGGGCCGTTCCCGAGCGAAAGCGCCCAGATCTCCGACATGCTCCACGGCATGGGCCGGGAATTCGGCTCCACGACGGGCCGCGCCCGGCGCTGCGGTTGGTTCGACTCCGTGGTCACCCGCCACGCCACGATGGTCAACGGCATCGACGAGCTCGCGATCACCAACACGGACGGCCTCGACACGGTGGAAAACATCAAGGTGGTCATTGCCTACCGCCTGGACGGCAAGACGCTCAACCACCTGCCGAACGACCTGGAAGATCTGGCCCGGGTGGAGCCCGTCTTTGCCGAGTTCGAAGGCTGGTGCACGCCGACCGACCAGATCACCGAGTGGAAGAAGCTGCCCGCGAAGTGCCGCGCCTACCTGAAGGCCATCGCGGAGCTGTCCGGCGCGAAGCTGAAGATCGCGTCCGTGGGGCCAGGCCGGGAACAGACGATGTTCCTCTGAACTGGTTCCTTGCCGGGATCTCCGCCGAAATCCAGATTCAACCCATGGAACCGGTCGCACACAGGGTTTTTGTGCCCGTCGTGGATTATCTCGCCGGGGAACCATTGGGCGAGGTCCGCCACGAATATATCGGCGGCGAAGTCCATGCGATGGCGGGTGGCAGCCGGGAACACAATCGGCTGGCCTTGAATTTGGCCACGGCGCTCGACGCTCACCTCGGCGCGGGATCCCCCTGCCAAGTCTACTCCATGGACGTAAAGGTCCGGCTCGTGATTTCCGGGGAGGACATCTTCTATTATCCGGATGTCCTGGTGGCCTGTGATGCCCGTGACACGGACCGCTTTTTCCTCCGTTTTCCCAAGCTGATCATCGAAATCCTGTCACCGGCGACGGAAGCCACCGACCGGCGCGAGAAGCTGTTGGCTTACCGCTCCATTCCCACGCTGGAGGAATATGTCTTGGTCGCTCAGGACCGAATTCAGGTATCCGTGTATTCCCGGACCCGAGCCTGGGCGCCGCAAGTCTACGAAGGGTTGGATCAATTGGTTTCCCTGGAATCCGTTGGCTTGGACCTGGCGGTAGCGACCATTTACCGGCGAATCTTCGCATGAGCGCCGACCCCAAGCTCTCCCCAGCCGCCGCGGCGAACCTTCCGACCCACGTCGCCATCATCATGGATGGCAACGGACGGTGGGCGAAGCAGCGCGGCATGCCGCGCGTCGAGGGCCATCGCAATGGCGTGGAATCGGTCCGGGCCATCGTCCGGGCTTGCGGTGAGGTCGGCGTCAAATACCTGACGCTCTACGCCTTCTCGGTCGAGAACTGGAACCGGCCCAAGGACGAGGTGGATACGCTCATGAAGTATCTCGCCCGCTTCCTGAAGAACGAGATCGGCGAGCTCAACCGCAGCAACGTCCGCCTGGAAGCCATCGGCCAGATCTGGCGTTTGCCCGAGGCGGTCCAGGAGCAGCTGGAGAAGACCAAGGCGGCACTCGCCAAGAACAACGGCCTGACCTTGGTGCTCGCGCTCAGCTACGGCGGCCGCACCGAGTTGGTGGAGGCGACCCGGGCCATCGCCGCCAAGGTGAAGTCCGGCCAACTGGACCCCGCCGAAATCAACGAGCGGGTCATTTCCGAGCACCTTTACACCCGGCATTCGCCCGATCCGGACCTCATGATCCGCACCAGCGGCGAGATGCGCGTCAGTAACTTCCTGCTCTGGCAAATCAGCTACGCGGAACTGGTCGTCACCCAGACGCTCTGGCCGGACTTCCGGAAGGCGCAGTTCTTCGAGGCGCTCGAGGAATACGCCCGCCGCCACCGTCGCTTCGGCGCCGTCTGAGCCCGTCGGGAACAGGGTTGCACGCCCCCCAGTTTCCAGCTCCGCCGGCGGGCCTTTCCTATCGTGGTTTGTCTCAGCCTTTCCCAGCGCTTTCAGCCGCCGGTCGGAGGCGGGCGATGGCTTCCTTGAAGTCTTCCGGCAAGGGCGCATCGAATTCCCGCCATTGTCCGGTCCGCGGATGCCGGAAAGCGAGCCGGCGGGCGTGCAGCAACTGGCGCGGGGCGGCGTAACCGGTTTCCTCCTTCACCCGTAGGCTGGGTCGGGCGCCGTAGACGTCGTCCCCGAGGATCGGGTTGCCGAGGTGCTGAAGGTGGACGCGAATCTGGTGGGTGCGCCCGGTGTGCAATTTGCATTCGACGAAGCTCACGGCGTTCAGCCGTTCCAGGATGCGGTAGGAAGTCCAAGCCGGGCGGGCGCCCCGGCGATTGTCCTCCACGACGGCCATCTTCTTCCGGTGGCTGGCGTGCCGGGCGATAGAGGTCCGGATTTCCCCTTCGGCCGGGCTCGGGAAGCCGCAGGCGAGGCACTGGTAAATCTTCTCCACGCGCCGCAGCGCAAACTGGTCCTGCAACTCCCGGTGCGCGTGGTCGTTCTTGGCGATGACCAGGCAGCCGCTGGTGTCGAGGTCCAGCCGGTGAACGATGCCGGGGCGTTGAACCCCGCCGATGCCGCTCAGCTCGCCTTCGCAGTGGTGCAGCAGCGCGTTGACCAGCGTGCCGTCTTCGTGGCCAGCGGAGGGATGCACCACGATGTCGGGCGTCTTGTTCAGGACGAGCAGGTCGCCGTCCTCGAAGATCACGTCGAGCGGGATTTCCTGGGCGGCGACTTCCGTGCTCTTGGGCGACGGCCATCGGACCTCGATGACGTCGCCGCAGCGCGGGGCCTGCGTCGGCTTGGGCGGCCGGCCATTGACCTTGATGCACCCCTCGCCCAGCAGGCGCTGGATTTCGCCGCGGGAACACTGCGAGTAGATTTCCGTGAGGTAACGGTCGAGCCGTTCCGTTGGCCGGGAGGCATCCACCGTGAAGACGTCGATTTCGGCCATGTCGGATCAGGATTGGACCGCAGGTTTCTGTTTCCGCAGGAGCCACCAGAGCGAAAACCCGAGGGCGAGGATCACGGCGCTGGTCTTCTGGCCCGGAGTGAAAGTGCCGGCGAGCGGCGCCGATTGCTGCGAGTAATCGCCGCGGAAGAGTTCTGCGACCGTGCGAATGAACGCGTAGCCGATGAGGTAAACGGCGAACACCTGCCCGTCGAAACGCCGCCGGTGGAACAGCCACAGCAACGCGCCGAAGAAGGCCAGGTTCAGCGCCGCCTCGTAGAGCTGCGCCGGATGCACCGCCATCGCGGTGAGCGCGGAAATCGGAAACGTCTCGTGCCCGCGCGGGTAGCGAATCGCCCAGGCGACTTCGGTGGCGTGGCCGTAGCAGCAGCCGTTCGCGAGGCAACCCAGCCGGCCGAAGACGTGCCCCAGAGCAATGCTGGGCGCGAGGCAGTCCGCGACGCGCCAGACGGGCTGCTTGAGCATCCGAAGGCGGAATACGGTCGCCAACGTGGAGCCGATCAGCCCGCCGTAGAAAACGAGTCCGCCGCGCCAGACGGCGAAGATTTCACCCAGGGGGCGGCCGGCGAAATCGCGGTCCCAATAGCTGGCCACATAGAGCGCCCGGGCACCCACCAAGCCGCCGATGATGAGCCACGGCGCGAGGTCATAGACGAACTCCGCGCCGAAGCCGGCCCGCACCGCGTTGCGCGACGCCACCCATAGTCCGGTCAGGAAGCCGAGGGCGACCAGCAGGCCGAAGGTGTGCAGGGAGAATTCCCCCAACTGGAAAAGGATCGGTTTCAACGACGGCGGGACGGTAGGGACGGCGGCGGGCGCTGGAAAGGCGTGGTTCGGCCTGTTCAGCGCTCAAATCCGCACCTTGAATTGCTCGCCCTTCGTCACGCTGAGGACGAACTCCGCCATCAGCACGGGGATCTTCTCCAGGTCGGCCAACGAAACGACTTCGACCGGCGAGTGCATGTAGCGGTTGGGCAGGCTGATCAGCGCGCTGGGGATGCCGCCGCGGGTCCAGAAAATCACGTCGGTATCGGTGCCGCTGGTCGCGCTCATCGCCTCGTGCTGGAGGCTGATGCCGGCCTTGGCGGCGACGGTCTCGAGGCGGGCCACGACCTCGGGATGGTTGCAGCCGCCGTGGGTCAACGTCGGCCCTTTGCCCATCCGGATGTCGCCGTGCTGGCGCTTGTCGATGGTCGGGTAGTCCGTCGCGTGCGTGACGTCCACGACCAGCGCCACGTCGGGCTTGAGCGTGTAGGCGATCTGCCGGGCGCCGAGCAGGCCGACTTCTTCCTGGATGTTCGACACGGCGCAGACCTCGGCGGCGAACTTGCCGGCGTGTTCCTTGAGCAGGCGCAGCGTTTCCGCGACCGCCCAGGTGCCGATGCGATTGTCGAAGGCGCGGGCCACGGCGAGGTCGCCGCGCAGCAGCTCGAAGCGGTCGTTCAGCGTGATCGGGTCGCCGATGCGGACCAGTTTCATCACTTCGTCCCGGCTGCTGGCGCCGATGTCGAGGAACAGGTCGTGGATCGCGGGCTCCTTCTTGTCGTTGTCGCCCTTGGTCAGGTGGGGTGCGACCGAGCCGAACACGCCGGAAACCGGGCCGTTGCGCGTGTGGATGATCGCCCGTTGCGCGCGGGTGATGGCCGGATTGATGCCGCCGTTGCGGCGCACATGGATGAAGCCGTCGTCGGTGACGTAGTTCACCACCATCGCGATCTCGTCGGCGTGGGCCGCCAGCATGATGCGCGGCGAGCCACCCTTGTTGCCGACCGCCACGCAGTTGCCGTAGGCATCGCTGAAGGTCTCGTCGGCGAAGGTGGCCACGTAATCCAACCAAACCCGTTGCCCACGGGTCTCATGGCCGACGGGGCTGGGCGTATTGACGAGCGTTTCGAGGAACTGGAGCGATTCGGTGCGCATGGGCGCCGAGGGTAAGGGCGCTGGCCGGGGCGGCAAGCGGGAGGGCTGGCCATGCGCCACCAATCCGGCTATGCCCTCCGCGTGGCCTTGAAGCAGGAGCAACTCGAATCCGCGTTGGCGGAGATTCAGGCGGAGCCGGACCCGACAGTCCGGCACCTGAAGCTGGCCGGGTTGTGTTCGGCGGTCTTTCTCGAACACGGACTGAAGCTGGTGGTCGTCGGCGGCTCGGCGATCGAATTTTATACCGAAGGCGCCTATGCTTCCGGCGACTTGGATCTTTGTGTCGAGTCCGGGCCCAAGACGCTGACCCCGGCTCTCCGGCAGGAGATCATGGCTCGCTTCCGGGCCATCGGCGGCCCGCGGAGTTGGCAGGTGGCCGGGAGCTTCGTCGACGTGCTTTCGACATTTGAGAACCTGGCCCGCACGCCCATCCGGGTCCTGGAAGGTCCATTCGGCGCGGTGCAGATTTCGCCGGTCGAGGAACTGATCGTGGAGCGGGTATTGGTGGGGCACTACACGGGTCTGAACCACGCCGCGGTGGCCTGTGCCCGGAAGTTGCTGGCGGCGGCACTCAGCGGTGAAATTGAAACGGATTGGAACGAAGTTCGGCGGTTGGCCGAATCGAATGCGTATGGAAACTGGAACGACGTCAGGCAGCTCGTCGGTGAACAAGCCCAAGCTCTCCAGCTCAGGAGTCCCTATGATTCCGATGAATGAGCCAATGCCCTGGGAAGATTGGCTCCGCGGCCGAAAAGCCCGGCGGCTAACCGGCATGAAGGTCGCACCGGAGGTCATCCGTCGGCCCGCGGGTGCTGGCGATGCCCGCTTGCGGGAGTTGTTCGACGGCGAGCGAGGCCTGCCGTTTACGCCGGTTGATCGACTCTAGCAGGGGCGTTGGGTTTCCGAACAACCCAGCTCAGTTCGGTGCGGTCCGGATCGGGCAGCCAAACGTAGACGTCGGCGCGAGCGGGACCGCCATCGAGTCAACGTGCGGCGCCCCCACCGAATCGCCCTAGCGCCGGGCAGTTTGGGCTAGGCGGGCTCCGACCAGGGCCACGGCGGTCAACGTCAAGGCGCTCCAGACCGTGGCGGGCTCCGGCACCGGCGTCGCCGCGAGGTAGATGCCGTCCGTCGCCGACGGATAGTCGTAGAGAAACGACGAATCCAGGGCGTAGCCATTGGCCGGGTTGAAGATCTTGAGCTCGGCCGACCCGCTCGCGACCGAACCCGGGGCGGTCACGATGTCCGCCAGTCCGTCGCCGTTAAGGTCGGCCGCGGTGACGTGGACGCCGCCCGTGTAAGCCACATCGTAGGCGAAGAAGGAGGTGATCAGGTTCCGGGTGACGCCGTCGAAGACCTTTACCTGCGGCCCTGCGCCGGCGCCCGGCCCGGTGATGATGTCTGCCTTGCCGTCACCATTCACGTCGCCGGCCGCAACGAAAACGCCGCCCCGGAAGGCATTGTCGTAGGCCAAGATTACACTGCTCGATCCGAAGGTCGGGCCGGTGGAGATTTCCACCAAAGGCGGCGAGCCTGGACCGGTGGCGGTGATGATGTCCGCCAATCCGTCGCCCGTCGTGTCGCCGGCGGCGACCCGCATGTTGTCGATACCGGTCCAAAAGGGGTAGAACGAGGCGAGCGTAACCCCATTCGCCCCATTGAAAACTTTCACCTCCCCGGCCCCCGCCTGGCCAGTTGTCGTGATGAGGTCGGCTTTGCCGTCGCCATTGATGTCGCCCGCGGCGACGTAAACCCCGCCGGAATAGCCCGGATCGCTGGCGAGAATCGAATGCAGAACGGCGCCAGTTTGGCCGTCGAACGCCTTGACGCCGGGAGTGCCGCCCGGTCCCGCGCCAGTGATGATGTCGTTGTGGCCATCGCCATTGATGTCGCCGGCGGCGACCCTCACCCCGCCGTGAAACCCGACCTCGTAGGCAAGAAAACTGGTCCCGGAACCACCCGGACCGAATGAACTCACAAAGGGCCCAACGCCTTGGCCTACGCCGATGATCACGGCGGCGGCGAGCGGAGAAGGAATCAGCCAAGCGGTAACGACCAGCAGAGGAAGGCTCGATGGGTTCATTGGCAGTTTAGGAAGGCGTTGGGGCCTCGCCTGACATCGGCTGCCGCTGGGGACACTTTAGCGGGGGCCGGCCGTCGTCGACGGTTGGCCCGGAGCGCGGCTCTCCGCTCCGGCCAGCGCCCAGATCACGTCGGCGCAAGGAGTTGCCCCGGGGGCGTCGCCTGAAAGACCGCCAAGCACACTTCCGCCTCGGCCGGGTCATTCAGGCAAACCGTGCCCGAGCGCAGGCGTGGCACCGGTTCGCCTTCCAACTGGACCGGGTCCCGCTGCGTGAGCAGTTGCGCGAGCGTCGGAAAGTCCGGTTGGCCCAGCGCGCGCAACTGCGGCCGGTTGATCAGGCGAAAGCAGCCGTGACTCCCGGGCGCTAGCCGCTTCATCAGTTCCAAGGTCAGCCGGCCCATCGTGTAGCGGGGATTGATTTCGACGATCGGCTTGAGGCGGGGATTTCCCGCGGCATCGCGATAAACGAAGGCGTCGATGCCCAGCGGGCCGAGAAAGCCCGCCGCCCGCAGTTCGGCGGCGAGCCGGGGAAGCAGTTCGGGATAGAGGCGCGGCAGACGACGCAGCGCCTCGGCATGGCCACGGAAACAGTCCGTGACCGCGGCGGGCAGCCGGCGGCTGAAGTCGGGCGCGGCGTAATTTGCCTGGAATTGCCCGCGCACGTCGTTGACGAGCCCGGCGTAACCGATGAGCTCAAGCCCGCTTGCGGTCATCTCCAACTGCACCGAGAAGTCGGCCAGCCGTTCCAGCCACGGTTCCACGACGGCCCGCCTGCCTTGGTCAAACAGGTTTTCCAGCCACCGGAGCTGCGTCGGCAGGAGGTTCGGTTCCCACAGGCGCAGAGCATTCTGGCCCGCCAGTCCGAGCGCCTGTTTCACGATGATGCGATGGTGACCGCGGGCGCGAATCGTGCGGATCGCCGACAAGGCGTCGGGCGTGGAATCCACGGTGACTCCAACATCCTCATCCGCGCACAGCCAAGCGGGGCAAGCCGGCGGCCTGCCTAGACTCTCTCCGGTCTGGGGCAGGCTAGCAGCCTGCCCTACTTTGTTGAGGCCCTCGCCCAGCCAAGCCCGCAGGAAATCCGCGCTCCAAGCCTTCGAGTAAAGCTCCGCGACTGCCGGATTGAAGCACTCGGCAGGGCGACGGACTTCGCCCGTCAGATTCGGGAACAGAGGCGCGAGAAACTCCACGCTGTCCGGTCCCCACGCCCAGGGACGCAGCCGACCCAGATTGCGCTCACGAAGCGGGTCAAGCGAACGCGGCAGCGTCTTGGAGTGCGGTGGCTTGCCACCGCTTTCGGCAGCCGGACGGGCGCTCGGGCGTTCCCCAGTTTGATCCGGTGACACAGCGGAAGCTTCGCCTTGCTCCGCCGCCGCACTCCAAGACGCTGCCGCGCTTTCCCTGTCCCGGGCGCTTTGGGCACCGATCTCCACAAATTCCGGCAGTGGGAAACCCGCCTGCTTGAGTCCGCTCAGGAAACCCACCGCCGGTCGGCGCGGCACCAGCACCACGTCGTCTTCCCGGGCCAGGAACATCGGCAGCGCCGCCAAGTCGCGTGTGAGCGCCGCCTGGATTTTTCCCGGCGTGAACGAGCCGCCCTGCGCCAGGACGGCCTCGGACAGCGGGTTGAACCAAAACACGTTCGGCGTCCGACCCTTCGACTGCGAATACACGTCCAGTTGCGCGATGAAGTCCGCGTCGAGTCCCGCTGCCTGCCGGCCGGCGGCGTTCACCGCGAAGCCCTTCGCACGGCGCGGCGTGAGCGGAAACTTCAACTGGCGACAGAAGGCGTCCCAGTCGCTCTCGTCGGGATTCTTCCAACGCCGGAACCACTTCAAGCCGTAGGCCACGTGCCCGATCTCGTCGCGGTAGATGCGTTCCAGCAGGGCGGCGGATTCCGTATCGCCCACGGTGGCGAAGCCCTGCGCGAAGTGGCGCGAGAAATCGAGGTTGGCCTGCTCGAAGGTCAGGCTCAGGCCGGCGACGTAGTCCAGCGGACTCGCCATGCCCGCGACCGAACGCCAGAAGAACCCGCTCACGGGCAGTTCGCCGAAGGTCAGGCCACAAGCGCGCATCCGCTCGACGTAGAGGCGGGTGTGCTCCTGTTCGTCCCGCAACGTCTGCAGCACGCCCCGCCGGAAAGCGGCCGGCGCATCGGGAAAGCGGAGCAGCACCAGCGCCATGAGTTCGGTGGCCAGGAGTTCGTGGTTGGCGAAGAAGTGCAGCAGGCGCCCGCGCTCGGTGGCGTTGTCGAGCCGGTGCAGGCCCGGAAACTCGGCCTTGGTGCCGCCCGCCGGCTTGAAGCGCAGTTCCGCCGGCCGCCCCGGTTCGGCCGGGGCCGCGAGGGCAGGCCCGGGCCGTTCGTCCGTGAGCACGTCGGGACAGGTGAGCTTGTCCGCGAGCGTCGTCGCGAAGAGCACCTGCTCGGCAAAATCACGGAGTTCCATGCGGGAATTGGGGCGCTGAAAGCACCGGGCTAAATGATGCGGAAGCCGTGCACCTGGAGATACGCCAAGTTACTGCCGCCGATGAACGCCAGCACGGCGGCCAGCAACAACCCGACGACAAAAACCACGGGTCGCGCCAGCCGTAGCTGCTTTAGCGGTCTGCTGCGGCTCGCGCAGAGGAACTCGAACGCGTAGGCGAGACAGAAGACCAAATTGGCAGCCACAATCATGAGTATCAGGGCGAAGAGGATTCCCCCGGGGCCAACTCGGCTCGGATAGTCACTCATCGTGAGATTCGCGAGGCCAGAAAGACTAAAGCCCATCAGCGTTGGGACCACCAAGGCGGCGTTATACCAAAGCCGCTTCCGCTCCCAGTAGCGGATGGCCGATCGTCGTTCGGTGAATTCGTCCGGAGGTTCGTTCATGCCGGCGGGATGCAGGTTTGTAGGTCACCGCCGCGGCCGGCGGGTGATCAGGAAATTGGCGATGAAGCCGTTCAGGAAAAAGCCGATGCCAAACAATCCCATCAAGGCGAAGCCCGGATTGTCGCTCTTCACGCCGCGGGCGCCGACCTGTTCCCCGGCCAGGGCGGCGACCGCCAACAGCCCTACTAGGGCCATTGCGCCAGCATAAAGCGCCATCGTCCGCCGCGGCCAGCCGGCATGGCAGTTGAACACCGCCGAGACCGGCAGGGAGACGCCGACGCCGACGAACACCAGCAGCAACAGCCACACGGGAAAGCCCAGCGCGATGCTACCCGCGAGCGCCACCATTGAAACCAGCAGGCACGCGCCCACCCAATTGGACGCCCGGACCTGTTCCTCGCTCAACGCCAGCCGGCCGTAACGGTTCAGCCGCAGCAGCAGGTTGAACAGCGGTTGCGCCAGCCAGGTGAGCAGCACGAAGGCGAGGTAGGCCAACTGGATGGGCAGCACCCACGGCGCGACGTCCGGGTTGGAGCGCCGCCACGCGCCCAGCGCCCGGTTGCCGAAATAGCCGCCCAGGATTACCGCCCATTGTGCGCCCTGGCTCAGCTTCTGCATCCACAGGAAGTAGCGCAGCATGAGCCCGTAGATCGGGTTGCCCGCCTTGAGCGCCTCCACCACGCCGGCGCGCGCCCAGTCGTTGGTCGGATCCAGCCGGAGCGATTCCTGGAAGTGGTGCAACGCCTGCTTCCGGTCGCCGCCTTCGAGCAGCGTCCAGCCGCGGTTGGCGTGGGTGAAGGAGTTCTCCGGACTGCGCGCCAGCGTCGCGTCAATCGTCTGTCCGGCCTCGGCCTTGCGCCCCAGCTTCACGAGGGCCATGGCGCGAAGATTGTTCGCGGCGACGTGTTCAGGATCGAACTGCAACCCCGTCTCCGCGGCGGCCAGGGCGAGGGCCCATTCGTGGCGGTTGAAGCGGATCTGCGCGTGCATCGCGTGGAAGTCCGCGTCGGCTGGCTCCAGGCGGATCGCCTCGCCGATAGCGGCGGCGGCACCGTCGTAGTCGTGCCGATCCTCCAGCACGCGGGCCCGGGCGTAGTGGGCGAAGGCGAAATCCGGCCCCTGGCCGACGGCGACTTCGGCCTCGCGCTGGGCCTCGTCGAACTGCTTCTGCTCGACGAGGCAGAGCGCCAGCAGCGCGTGGGCCGGCGGATTTTCCGGCGCGACCGCGAGGATCTGGCGGAGTTCGTGGGCGGCCAGCTCGTGGCGCGACTGCTGGTAAAGCAGCTCCGCACGCGCGAAACGGGCTTCGAGGGAATTGGCGGCCATCTTAGCGGTCGATGAATTTCAAAATGTCGTCATACGCGCCGCCCTGGTTGGCGTAGAGCGCGTAGTTGCGGGCGGTGGCGAACCACTCGCGCGTGGTCGGCTTCAGGATGCCGGCGGCGTTCACGAGGTCCTTGGTGCGAATCGGCGCGGGCACGCCCGACTTCATCGCCTCGCGGAGCTTGTTCTCAATGGTCACGTCCACGACGGCCTTGAGGTCGGCGCCGGAGAAACCGTCGGTCTTCTTCGCGACGTGGTCGTAGTCCACGTCCTCGGCGGGCTTGCCCTTCAGGTGCAGGCGCAGCACGGCGGCGCGGGCCGCGGCATCGGGCGGCGGCACGAAGAGGATGCGGTCAAAGCGTCCCGGACGGCGGAACGCGGAGTCGAGGTGCCACGGGGCGTTGGTCGCGCCGAGAATGAGCAGGCCGTCGTTGCTGGATTTCACGCCGTCCAGCTCGCTGAGGAACTGGTTGATGAGGTGGCGGCCGGCGGACTGCTTCATGTCGGTGCGGCTGGCGCCCAGCGCGTCCACCTCGTCGAAGAACAGCACGCAGGGCTGGTTCCGGCGGGCCTGCTCGAAGATTTCGTGCAGGCGGCGTTCGCTCTGGCCGATCCACATATCGAGCACGTCGTGAATGCCGATGCTGATGAAGCCGGCCTTGATCTCGCCGGCGGTGGCGCGGGCGAGGTGCGTTTTGCCGCAGCCGGGCGGGCCGTAGAGCAGGATGCCGCCGCCGATGGTCTTGCCGTAGGCGCGATACATCTCGGCGTGGGTGAGCGGGTAGATGATCTTGAGGCGGATTTCCTCCTTCAGCGCCTCCATGCCGCCGACGTCGTCGAAGCGGATCTTGGGCCGCTCGATCTCGGCGGGCGCCTTGGCGTCGTCGTCGCCTTGCCAGGAAGCGCGGAGCTTGCCGTCCACCAGTTCGTCGTCGTCCGGACCGAACGGATCGTCGTCTTCCTCGTCCTCCTTGGCCTCCGGTTCGATCCGGATACCCAGGCGTTGGGCGAATTCCTCGTCGGCAACGCTTCGGTCCTTTTCGACGCCACGCTTGTATTGCTCGACCGCCTGCTCGACCTCGCCGATGCCGGCCAGGATACGCGCGTGCAGCACGAACGCTCGCGGCGGACAGTCGGCGCGTTTCACCAGGTCTTCGCAGACGACGAGCGCGTGGCTGTGTTTGCCTTGGGCGTGAAAGGCGCGGGCGAGCCCGAGCTTGAGCCCCGCGTGTTCGGCGGCGAGCGCGAGCCCGGCGCGATACTCGACCTCGGCCTCGGCGGCATGGCTAGCGCCGAGCAACGCGTCGGCGAGCGCCTGCCGGAGCGGGAGGTTCTTGGGCGAGAGACGGACGGCTTCGCGGAGTTGCGCGATGGCTTCGGGATCGGAACTGGCCATGCGCGGAGGCTGCCGAGTCGGGTCGTGCTGGGTCAATGCGGCTTCCGGAAACTCCGTTGGGCGCGGCCCCGCCCGTTGGTCCCCGGCGGCGGCCATTTCGCCCCCAAAAACCTGCGGGCCGATTCGGTGGGGCTAGAAGAGATACGCACACGTATCAATTCACGCCATGAATCCCTCCCCTTACCTGTCCCGGCGGATACGGCCCGGCCGCGTGGCCCCGGTTTCCCTGACCGCCTTTACCCTGATCGAGCTGCTCGTGGTCGTCGCGATCATCGCCATCCTTGCGAGCATGATCGTGCCGGCGTTGGCGAAGGGCCGGCAGAAAGCGCAGGGCGCCGAGTGCATGAACCATCAGCGCCAGCTTCAGCTCGGCTGGCAGATGTATGCGGACGATCAGGCGGGCGTCTTCGTGCCGAACTGGGGCAACGCCGAGGCGGGCAAGGATGAAAGCTGCCCGTCCTGGGCGGCCGGCTGGATGGATTACACGGCCAGCGCCCACAACACGAACGTCAACTACCTGATCCGTCCCGGCGTGGGCGACCGGCCGTGGGGCGGCCTGCTCGGGCCGTATGTCCCGGAGGCGAAACTCTTCCACTGCCCGGCGGACCGTTCGTGGGTGGAGATCGACGGGAAGCGTTACCCACGCGTCCGCAGCGTGAGCATGAACCTCTACACGGGTGCGAACTGGATGGGCCCACTCGCGGTGCAAGGGCTTGAGGCCGGCTACTTCATCTACCGGAAACAGTCCGACTACCGGGTGCTGTCGCCATCGCAGGCGTGGGTGTTCCTCGACGAACACGAGGACAGCATCAACGGCGGCGGTTTCGTGGTGGACGTGATCCGGCGCGGCGACGCCGCCCAGATTTGGGACGTGCCGGCGAGTTACCACCACCGGGCGGCCGGCGTCAGCTTTGCGGACGGCCACGCGGAAGTTCACCGCTGGCGCGACGCCGGCACCGTGCAACCGATCCGCCGCGTGACAGTCACCACGCGCACCCCGTCGCCCAACGGCGTGGACGTGGCCTGGCTCCAGGACCGCACGACCGCGAAGGAAGTCGCGCGCTGAGGCGGGCTGCCGGAACGACCGCGCCGCGCCTTGGCTTGCTCCCGCCGCCGCTTCCGGGCACTTGTTGCGCCTCCGCATTTGAAATCACTCGTCGAAAACGCCAACCAAAAGTCCGAACGCGCCTTCTTGGTGGGCGTGGAACTCAAGACCCGCTCCGCCTGGGAAGTGCGCGATTCGCTCGACGAGCTCGGCGAACTGACCGGCACGTTCGGCGCCCAGGTCATCGGCGAAGGGTTGCAGAAACTGGAATCGCCGAATCCCGCGACCTACGTCGGCAAGGGCAAGGCCGAGGAGTTCTCGCAGTATTGCCAGGCCAACACGGTCGACACCGTCATCTTCGACGACGAGCTGTCGCCGGCCCAGACCCGCAACCTGGAGAAGCTGTTTTCCTGCAAGGTGCTCGACCGCACGGCGCTGATCCTGGGCATCTTCGCCCAGCGCGCCCGCACCCGCGAAGGCCGCCTCCAGGTCGAATTGGCGCAACTGCAATACCTCCTGCCGCGCCTGACCCGTTACTGGACGCACTTGTCGCGTCAGCGCGGCGCGGCCGGCGCCATCGGCGGCGAAGGCGAAACCCAGCTCGAAGCGGACCGCCGCAAGACCCAGCAGCGCATCGACTCGATCCGCGACGAATTGGCCTCGGTCCGCAAGCAGCGCGCGACGCAGCGCGCAGGTCGGCAGCGCCACCAGTGGCCGCTGGCGTCCATCGTCGGCTACACCAACGCCGGCAAGTCCACGCTGCTCAACGCGCTCACCGGCGCCGATGCGCTGGCCGAGGACAAGCTCTTCGCCACGCTCGACCCCACCACCCGCCGGCTCCGGCTGCCGACCAACCAGAACGTCCTGCTGTCCGACACCGTGGGCTTCATCCGCAAGCTTCCGCACGGCCTCGTGGAAGCCTTCAAGGCCACCCTGGAAGAGGTCGTCGAGGCAGACCTGCTGTTGCATGTCGTGGATGCCAGCCACCCGCACGCCGAGGCCCAGATCCGGGCGGTGAATGAGGTGCTCACCGAGATCGGCGCCGACCAGAAGCCGACCCTCATGGTCTTCAACAAGGTGGACCGCGAAGCCGGGCGGAACGCGGCCCAGGCCTTGGTGCCGCAATTCGCCAAGGCCGTGTGCGTCTCGGCCAAAACCGGCGTCGGTTTCCCGGAACTCATGGCCGAACTGGGCGCGATGCTAAAGCCGATCCGCGACTTCCTCACGCTGTGGATTCCGCATACCCAGCCGCAGACCATTGCCCGCCTGCATGCCCTCGCGCAGATCGTCGAGCAGGATTACAGCGGTGAGCAGGCCTATTTCCGGGCGCGCATCCCGCCCCATGTCCGGCATGAGTTTGATCGGTTTGTGCAGGAGGAGGCGTTGCCGAGTTGAACAGCGAAGGCGCAAGAAGCGACAGAAAGCAGGACGGGCGGGCCGCCCGTCCTACTTGTGCTTGTGGAAAAAGGCGCCGTTGAAAGTGACAGCAGTGTGGCGCAGCCTACTGACCAGCGAAAAATCTTGGAAACCTCTAAGCTTCGTTAACCAAATCGAGAAAATGGGAAGCTCCTCAGACCGTGACTTGGCTATCAAAGACGAGCAGGCGCGACGGCAAGCGCAACTGCCGGACACTCTGGACGAAGCAGTTCGCATCATAGGCGAGCTAAGCGACGATGTTCGAGTCAATCAGCGCCAAATTGAAGTGCTTCAGGAGCAACTACGTGTTGCTGGCACTTGGCGCTCCAAAATTAGCGACTGGATACTCGGTGGATTCGTTGGCGCAATTATCGGAATTCTCATTGGCTTCATCGGATAGTTGATTATGCGAGTGCATGTTAAAGCCCACAACCTGCCAGCCCAAGAGCTGACGCTCGACACCGTTAATTTGATGCTTGCACGCGGTGAGCTTGATGGGAGCGAGCTCGCATGGGTTCCTGGCATGTCCGAATGGACAGCCCTTGATCTTGTCCCGGGGGTTGTCCGGCCTCAACCCCCTACGCTCCCCGAGACCGTATCCACGCCTCCTCCTCCGCCGCGCGCAACGGTTGCGGCTACAGCCTCCGAGCCAACAACACCTGGCAAGGTCGAGTTTTTGCCGGACCGATTTGACCAAGTCCCAACCTCGGGCTGGCGAGCCTTTTGTTTGGCCGCTCACCCGCAAGCCTGGAGACGCTTTTGGGCACGCCTGATTGATGTAGGAATGGCGCGGATTTGCCTCGAAGTCGCTGCCCTGCTGCTGTTGCTCACAACTGGTTTTTGGCCTCCCTACCAGACACTGCCGATTGTGGGGTTTGTTGGCACTTTTGTCGTGTGGGTCATCTTCTTGTTGGTCTACGAGGCATTCATGCTTTCGGTCTTCGGCACGACGGTCGGGAAGCTTATCTTCCGTATCCGGGTTCTCCGCCGCGATGGTTCATGTCTATCCTTCGCCGAGGCTTTTTGGCGCGCAAACCACGCGATTGGCTCCGGCATGTTCTACCTCATCGTCTTTCCAGGGCTCACATTTTGGGCATTCTACCGAGCCTACAAGCAACTCGTTTTACGCGGCTGTGCTCCATGGGATTCCGACACTGAATACGTGGTTAGGTGCCGTCCGGTGTTTGCCCCTGTTTATGCTTTCGGCGTTATCTTGGCCATCAGCGCCATCCTCGGATACGCGGTCATCAGTGAATACTCCAAGCAGGAGTTTGGGAGGAGCATCCAAAGAAGAATCAACCGGTGAAAGCATGGGACTAAGGGCGCAGCGAGCGTAGCTGGAGGCTGCATCCGCACTCAGGAGGCGACTACTCAATGGTAGCCTCGTTTAGTTAGCCCCCTTGCCCACCCACTCCCAACTCGCCGTGATTGGCGGCGGCCCGGCCGGTTTGCGCGCGGCGGAAATCGGGGCGTCCCCCGGCCTCCGGGTCACGATCTACGAGGGCAAACCGTCCGTCGTCCGGAAGTTCCTCGTCGCCGGCCGGGGCGATAGAGCCGAAATGAAGCGCTCGTTGGTTTCGCATCCTGTCGCCCCACCGTTTTGCCCGTCTTCGCGTCTTCGCCCCTTCGCTGTTCATTCCGCCAATCCCGGTTGAATGCGCCCCGGCCGGCCCCAGTCCGTTTCCGTCGGCCGACGGGAACGGGTTGGGCATGGGGGTGTGTGGAACGCTTTGTTGTCTGGACGCTTCCCGTCGGCTGCTCCACAGAATTACGAACCATGTTTGCCTTGCACACTCCAACGCTCCGGCGCGCGGTCCTGCTCGCCTCCGCGGCGGCCGCCCTCGCGGCCCTGCCCGCCTTCGCCCAGAAGGGCTCCCAATTCCGCATGATGCAGGACGATTTCCCGTTCCAGGCCGCCTGCATCGGCGTGAACGTCCCGACCAACAACGTCGCCTACAAGGGCTACGCGATCCGCGTGGGCAACGACGCCACGGTGCTATGGGACACGGACACGCTCCGCCTCGTCGCCGGTTGGACGGGCGGCTTCGTGGACACCCGCGGCGTCGTCTTTGACGGCGATCATGGCAAACATCCGCAGATGATCGGCGACCAGAAATTCGCCGTCGGTTTCGGCCCCGGCGTCGCCGGCGCGAGCGGCAGCTACGCCGACACCCGGCCGGAGCCCTACGGCCCGATCGACAAGTCGGTCGCGCACTGGCAGGGCGTCCACGTGAACGGCATGAACGTGCTGCTGAACTACACCGTGAATGGCAACACGCTGGTCTCCGAGCAGCCGGGTTCCGTGCCGGCGGAGGGCGGCGTCGCCTTCACGCGCACGATCAAGGTCGAGCCGCCGAGTTCCGGGTTCCTCTTCTTCAAGTCCCGCAAGACCACCGCGCCGTTCTCCGTCGCCCTCGCCGACGTTTCGGGCAACGTGCAGTCCTCGGCGGACCGCATCGTCGCGACCGCGGACGGCAAGGCGACGGTCATTGCCGCCGCCGACCTGCCGAAGGGAGTTTCCCTCGCCGCGGAGAACGGCCGGGTTTCGCTGAAATTCGCGAAGGGCGCCAAGGGCGGCACGCTCAAGGTTGCCATCTGGAACGGCGCTGAATCCGCGGTCGCGAACCTCGCTGGCCTTGCCGCGAAGGCGCCCGCGCTGGCGGATTTCGCCAAGGGCGGTCCGCGCCGCTGGACCGAGACCGTGAAGCTCCAGGGCAAGCTGAACACCAGCGCCACGCCCGACGGCGCCTACGCGACCGATTCCATCACGGCGCCCGAGGACAACCCGTGGAAGCGTCGCGTGCGTTTCGGCGGCATGGACTTCTTCGCCGACGGCAAACGCGCCGCCCTCTGCACGCACGACGGTGACATCTGGATCGTCTCCGGCATCGACGAAAAGCTGGCGAACCTCGAATGGAGCCGCTTCGCCTCCGGCCTGTATGAGCCGCTCGGCCTGCAGATCGTGGACGGCCAGATCTACGTCTCCGGCCGGGAAGGCATCACCCGCTTCGCGGACCTGAACAACGACGGCGAGGCCGACTACTACGAGGCCTTCAACCACGACATCATGTCCACGCGCGGCTTCCACGAGTTCGTGTTCGACCTCCAGCGCGACGCCGCGGGGAATTTCTACTACGCCAAGGCGAACCCGGTGAACGCCGGCGGCGGCGGCTTCGGCAACGAGAAGGCGTCCCGTGGCAACGGCCAGGTCTGCTCGCACGCCGGCTGCCTGTTCAAGGTGAGTCCCGACGGCAAGAAGTTCGAGGTCGTGGGCCGTGGTTTCCGCGCCCCGAACGGCATCGGCGTCCGCGCCGACGGCCAGATCACCACCGGTGACAACGAAGGCACCTGGGTGCCCAGCTCGCCGATCAACTGGCTCGACGGGAAAACCTTCCACGGCGTCATCAACAAGCTCACGCCCAAGGAGGTCGCCGACGCCTATGCGCCGCCGATCATGTGGCTGTCGCACGCGGACTACTGCAATTCGAACGGCGGCCAGACCTGGGTGCCCAACGACAAGTGGGGCCCCTTCCAGGGCGAGCTGCTCTATGAGAGCTACGGCAAGTCGTCGCTTTACCTCGTGATGCGCCAAGACATTTCCAACGGCCGCCAGCAAGCCGCCGCGGTGAAGTTCCCGCTCAAGTTCACCAGCTCCGTCATGCGCGCCCGCTGGCATCCGGTGGATGGTCAGCTTTACATCGCGGGCCTCAGCGAATGGCAGTCCAACGCCGCGAAGATCACCGGTTTTGACCGCGTCCGTTACACCGGCAAGCCAGTCTACTCGGTGCGCGCGGTGAAGGTGGTGAAGGACGGCGTGCAGGTCAGCTTCACCCAGCCGCTCGACAAGGCCTCCGCCGAGGACGTCCAGAACTGGTCCGGCAAGCGCTGGAACTACATCCGCAGCGAGAACTACGGCTCGCCCGAGGTGAACATCGCCGACCCGAAGAAGAAGGGTCGCGAGGCCATCGACATCACGGCGGCCAAGCTCAGCGACGACGGCAAGACCGTGACGCTGAAGATTGCCGACCTGAAGCTGGCCAACCAGCAGTCCCTCAAGTGGGACCTCAAGGCCAAGGACGGCACGCCGGTCGCCCAGGACATCCAGCACACGATCCACGAGATTCCTTCGGGGAACGCGCTGAACTGAGCGGATTTGCTCGGTCAAATACCAACCCGGCGGGTCGTGACAGCGACCCGCCGGGTTTTGTTTTGGCGACCCCGACAAGGTGCTGCCGGCGTCCCGCCGGCAGTCTCGGGCGACGCGCATACCGGACCATCGGAGTTGTCAGCCGCCGGCAATTGGTGACACTTCGTCATCACCACCTTGAACCAGTCTCTACCCTCTCCCTTCCGGACCGCCCTGCGGTGGCTGGCTGGCCTGCTTCTGGCTCACCTCTGCGCGTCCGCGGCGCCCGCCGGGAAACGCGAACTGGCGATCGCCCAGAAGGCCCTGCCGGTGCTCCGCGACGAGTGCTTCGCCTGTCACAGTCCGGAGAAAAAGAAGGGCGGCCTGCTGCTGACTTCGCGGGACGCCATCCTCCAGGGCGGCGCGGAAGGTCCGGTGGCGGTCCCGGGCAAACCGGACGCCAGCAAGCTGCTGACTTCGCTGGCCAAGGAAGCCGACCCGCACATGCCGCCGAAGAAACAATTGGCGGATGCGCAGGTGAAGTTGCTCCGCGACTGGGTCAAAGC
>JBIIUN010000517.1:0-3358 GCA_044339945.1 Kapaibacterium sp. (SeqCode) | reverse complement strand
CCGGGTTGCCTTGGGATGACGCCGCGTTGAGTGACGAGGGACCGCCGCCCCCGCCAGTCGCCTTGGGTGAACTGCCGTCCGGGTTTCATCCGGCCGCGGCGCTGAATTTCTCGCCGGACGGCCGCTGGCTGGCCATCGGCCAGGGCGGCACGCTGGCACTCCATGACCGGTCGGCGACCAATGCCGTCCCGGCCGTGGCCGCGGCACATCGGGATACCGTCGACGCGCTGGCTTGGAGCCCCGACGGCCAGCGTTTGGTCACCGCCGGTTTCCGGCGGGTCAGTCTGTGGCAAACCGCGCCGTTGCGCCGGGAACGGGACTGGACCAACGGGCTCGTGGGCCGGGTTTCTTCCGTGGCCTTTTCACCGGACGGCCGCCGCGTGGCGGTGGGTGACGGCGAGGCGGGCCGTTCGGGTTTCGTCCGGGTGTTCGCCCTCGATTCCGATGAACGGATTGCTTCGTGGCGCGCCCACGCGGATTCCATCTTCGGCCTCCAGTTCAGTGCCGACGGCAAGCGGTTGGTGACGGCAGGCGGCGACCGGTTGGTGCGGGTGTGGGAAACGGATTCGCACCGGGAAATCGCCACGCTGGAAGGGCATTCGGCGCAGGTTCTTGCCGTCGCCTTCAACACCAACGCCACCCAGGTCGTCAGCGGCGGCGCGGACAAACAGCTCAAGGTCTGGGACATCGCTACCCGCGAAAAGCTGGTGACGCTCGGGAATCACGCCGCGGCGATCAACGCCGTCGTCTGGTCCGCCGAGGCCAACGCGATCTTTGCGGCCACGGACGCGGGCGGCGTTTACCGCTACACGAACCTGAAGCCGCACACGGGCGAACAAAGTTCGGCCACCGCCGACGAACGGCACCTGGCCACCGTGCCGGACGCCGCCTACAGCCTCGCCGTGACGGCCGACGGCAAACAGTTGGCCGTGGGTCGCCACGACGGCGCGGTTCAGGTCTTTGATGGCGAGGGCAAGGAGTTGAAGACGGTTTTGCCCAGCGATGAAGCGAGCGACCGGTTGGCAGCGGATGGGACGAAGCCCGCCCTCACCCCGGCCCTCTCCCCCGAGGAGAGGGGGAAGGTAACCACGCCCGGCGACTCCACTCGCCGGGACTTTCGGTTCAGCCGGTCACCGAACAGTCCTCGTCAGTCGGAATCAGGAGGGAACCAAAATGTCGCGGGCGCCTCCCTCTCCTTGGGGGAGAGGGCCGGGGTGAGGGCGGGTTCGCTCAACCCACGCACGACGCCTCCATCCTCCCGCCAGGCCCTATCCGAGGACACCGCCTCAGCCGGGCAGCTACCCGCGCTGCCGAAGCAAGCCACCTTCACCGCCCTCGTCGCCGAACCGAAGGTCCTGTCGCTGTCCGCGGACTCGCCCCGGACCCGCATCCTGCTCACCGCCACGACCCCGGACGGCTTCGAGCATGATGTCACCGACCTGGCCAAGCTTGCCGCTGGCAAAAAGGCCCCGTTCGCCCTCACCGATGACCGCGAGATCGTGCCCCAAGCGGTCGGGACGGGCTCCATCAGGGCGACCTTCGGCAAACTGTCCGTGGAGATTCCCGTGACGGTGGCCGCCGCTGTTTCGCCTAAGCGCGACGCTTTGAACGAAGCTCCCGGCGTCGCCCCATTGAGTTTTGGGCGCGACGTATTGCCCGTGCTGGCGCGCGCCGGTTGTGCGGCCGGGGCGTGCCACGCCAAGGCGGAGGGGCAGAACGGCTTCAAGCTGTCGGTGTTTTCCTACGATCCCAAGCATGACTACGCCGAGATCGTGAAGGATGCCCGCGGCCGGCGCGTATTCCCGGCGGCACCGGACGAGAGCCTGGTGCTGCGGAAGCCGCTCGGACTCGTTCCGCACGAAGGCGGCAAACGGTTTGAGCTGGGTTCCGAAACCCACCTCACCCTGCGGCGCTGGATCCGGGAAGGCATGGCCTTCGCCCAGACCAATGAACCGACGCTGGAGCGCCTCGCCGTCTTCCCGGCGGAACGCCGTTACCGGCGCGGGGCCATGCAGCGGCTGCGGTTGGAGGCGATCTATTCCGACGGTTCGATCCGCGACGTGACCCGGCTGGCGGCCTTCGAGTCGAACGACAAGGAGATCGCCCAGGTGGATGAAGCGGCCCGCGTGACCGTCGGCAAAATCACCGGACAGGGCGTCATCGTGGCGCGCTACATGGGCTTGGTCGCGGCGGCGCGCGTGGTCGTGCCGGCGGAACGGACGCTGCCGGCGGAACAGTTCGCCTCGTTGCCACGGAACAACTTCATCGACGAGCTGGCCTACGCCCAGTTCCAGCGGCTGGGACTGCTGCCCTCGGAGCTGTGCTCGGACGTGGAGTTCCTCCGGCGCGCCTCGCTGGATGCGCTGGGCGTCCTGCCCACTCCGGAGGAAGTCAGAGCCGTGCTCGCGTGGAATGGAGCCCGGGGCGGACCGGTGGAGAATAGGGCTGATGCGCCCGCCCTCACCCCGGCCCTCTCCCCCGGTGAGAGGGGGAAGGTTACGGCGCCAGACGGCTCCACGCGCTCCGTTCTTCGATTCAGCCCAACGCCCGGCAGTCCTCGGCAGTTGGAGGCAGGCCAATCGTTTGACGCAGCCGGCTACTCCCTCTCCTCGGGGGAGAGGGCCGGGGTGAGGGCGGGCTCCCCTAGCGAAGCTCTCGAATCGGAAGTCCAAGCCCGCCGCCTCGCCCTGATCGACCAGTTGCTGGCCCGCCCGGAATTCGCGGATTACTGGGCCAACAAGTGGGCCGACCTGCTGCGGCCCAATCCGGATCGCGTGGGCGTGAAAAGCGTGCTCACGCTCGACGAGTGGCTCCGCGCCAGTTTCCGTGCGGACAAGCCCTACGACCAGTTCGTTCGCGAAATCCTCCTGACCGAGGGCTCGAACCATCGGGATGGCCCGGCCGTGGTCTATCGCGACCGCCGCGAACCGCCCGAGCTCACCACGATGTTCAGCCAACTTTTCCTCGGCACCCGGCTGGAGTGCGCCAAGTGCCACCATCATCCGAACGAGAAATGGAGCCAGGACGACTTCTACCAGTTCGCCGCCTTCTTCGGGCCGGTGAAACAGAAGGGCGCCGGCCTGTCGCCCCCGATTTCGGCGGGACGCGAGACATTCTATTTCGCGCCCGGCGGGAACGTGAAACACCCTGTCACCGGCGAAGTCATGCCGCCCAAGGCGCCCGACGGTCCGGTGTTCCGGCCCGCCGCGGGCGAGGATCCCCGCGCGCAACTGGCCGACTGGCTGACGGCGACCAACAACCCGTTCTTTGCCCGGGCGGCGGTCAACCGCGTGTGGGCGACCTTCTTCGGCCGCGGCCTGGTGGAGCCCGTGGACGACTTCCGCGTGTCGAATCCCTG
>JBIIUN010000443.1:0-4135 GCA_044339945.1 Kapaibacterium sp. (SeqCode) | reverse complement strand
ATGGACCCGGTCGGCTTCCTGCTCGAAACGAACGGCGGCAACCTGGGTTTCCTCACGGACCTCGGGCACGTCACCAAGCTGATCATGGAACGGGTCCGCCGTTCCCACGTGCTGGTGCTCGAGGCCAACCACGACGTGAAGCTCCTGCAGGACGACACCAAGCGGCCTTGGAGCACCAAACAGCGCATCCTCAGCCGGCACGGCCACCTGTCGAACGAGGCCGCGGCCGACGTCGCGGCGGAACTGGTCGGCACGGAGTTGGAGCGGATTTTCCTCGGTCACCTGAGCCGCGACACCAACAGGCCGGAATTGGCACTGAAGGCCGTGGGCGGCCGCTTGGCCAAGCTGGGCGCCACGCAAATCCGGGTGGAAAACACTTCCCACGACGAGCCGGGCGCGACGCTGGAAATGAACCGGACTCGCCCGCCCGCCGCGCCAGTCCAGCGGGAACTCTGGCAGGCGACCGCCGCGGTTGGCTGAACCGTTATCGGCGGAACGAGGCGGCGAAGTCGTCCGTCGTCACCGCCCGCGTTTCCTTCTTCAGCGTCGAGGTCGCGATCAGTTCCTGGAGCTTGGCTTCCCAAGCTGCCCCATCGAGCGGCAATTCGATGGTCTCATTCTGGAGCGATGAAAAGACGATGGCGTTGGCCAGTTCGACGGAGTTCATGCCCTCGTGGCCGGGGGCGATGAGCGGCGCACCGTCCAGCGCGGCGGCGACGAAGTTGTTCATCAGCGTGGCGTGCTGGTGGACCGCGTTCTCGAACGGGATCTCGATGTTCCAGACGTCCGGCTTGCTGAAGCCGACCTGGGCGGTGCGGCTCCATTCCAGCGCGTCGGATTCATTCCGCGTGAAGGTGAGTCGGTTGTTTTCGAGGACCACCTTGCCGCGGCTGCCGGCGATTTCGAACCGGTTGGTGCCGGGCGCCTCGCCGGTGCTGCTGATGAACGTGCCGGTCGCGCCGTTGGGCATTTCGAAGTAGGCCGTCACCTGGTCCTCGACCTCGATGTTGTGCCAGCGGCCCAGTTGGCAGAAGCCGCGCACCCGGGTCGGCCGGCCCAGCAGCCAGGTGAGGACGTCCAGGTTGTGCAGGCATTGGTTGAGCAGGACGCCGCCGCCCTCGCCCTTCCAAGTTGCGCGCCAGCCGCCGCTGGCATAGTAGGATTCGGTCCGAAACCAATCCGTGTTGATCCAGGTCACGCGCTGGATCTGGCCCAGTTCGCCGCTTTCGAGGAGCGCGCGCAGCTTGGCGTAGCGGGGTTCCACGCGCAGTTGAAACATGCCGGCGAAGATCTGTTCCGGGTGCAACTCGGCGCAGGCCATGAGGCGTTCCGCGTCGGCCTTGTGCGCGGAAATGGGCTTCTCGACCATGACGTGCAGGCCGGCTTCCAGCGCGGCGATGCCGAGCGTGGTGTGGTCGTAGTGCGGCGTGGCGATCAGGACCGCGTCGATGGCGCCGGACCGGATCAGCTCCAAGGCGTCGGTCGAGACGCGGATCTTGCGGGCGTAATAGGATTCCAGCTTGGCCGGCGTGGTGGCGCAGACCGCGGCGAGTTCGCAGCGTGGAACCTTGCCCTCGAGCAGATAGCCGGCGTGATGGCGGCCGATATTGCCGAGTCCGATGAGGCCGAGACGTAGCTTCGACATTTGACTTGGACCAGCGTTGCCACCGGCATCGCTTCGCGGCAAGCCCCCGAGTATGGTTAAAACCGACATGCAGATTGCCTGTGACCTGGCCGTGGTAGGTTCCGCGTTCGGCGGCTCGCTGTTGGCGCTGATTGCCCGGCGGCTCGGACTGACGGTCGCGCTGATCGAGCGTGACCGGCATCCGCGGTTCGCGATCGGGGAGTCCTCGACGCCCTTGGCCAACCTGTTGCTGGAGGAACTGGCTACCCGGTATGGCCTGCCGCGCTTGCTGCCGCTCTGCAAATGGGGACCCTGGCAACGGGCCTATCCCGGGATCGGCTGCGGCCTGAAGCGCGGCTTTTCCTTCTATCACCATCGCCGCGGCGAAGCCTGGGCGCCGACGCCGGCCCGGCACAACGAGTTGCTGGTCGCCGCTAGCCCGAACGATGAGATCGCCGACACGCAGTGGTATCGGCCCGACTTTGATCATTTCCTCGTGGCGGAGGCCCAGGCCGCGGGCGTCGCCTACCTCGACGAAACCAACCTTGGCTCGGTGGAATTTCACGGCGAAGGCGCCGCGTTGGCCGGTATCCGGCAGGGCAGGGAGGTGCGGATCAACGCGCGGTTCGTCGTTGATGCGAGCGGTCCGCGGGGATTTTTGGTCCGGCAACTGGGCTTGGGGGAACGGGAGCTGCCGACCTTCCCGCCGCGGCAGGCGTTGTTCGCCCATTTTCGCGGTGTCCGGACTTGGGAAGACACGGTCGGCAGCCAAAGCGGGGCGCCGTTTCCGCCCGACGCGGCCGCATTGCACCATGTTTTTGACGGCGGCTGGATGTGGGTGCTCCGGTTCAACAACGGCATCACCAGCGCCGGCGTGTCGGTGAGCGAGGCGTTGGCCGCCGAAATCAACCTGGCCGAAGGGCCGCCGGCTTGGGACCGGCTACTGCGGCGCCTCCCGTCGGTTGCCGCCCAGTTTGCCGAAGCGAGCCCGATCCGGCCGTTCATCCATGCGCCGCGCCTCGCGTTCCGCGCGGGCCCGGTGGCCGGGGAACGTTGGGCGTTGTTGCCGTCCACGGCCGGGTTTGTGGACCCGCTGTTCTCGACGGGTTTCGTGCTCAACCTACTCGGCATCGAGCGGCTTGCCGCGGCGCTGGGTGCCGGTGGAGTCCCCGATTCCGCGGCCTTGGCGCATCATGCGGAAGAGACGGACGCCGATTGGGTGGCCGCTTCCCGACTGCTTGCCGCCCAGCACGTCACCTTGGGCGACCCGGAACGATTCAATGCGTTGACGATGCTCTATTTCGCCGCCGTAAGTTTTGCGGAGACTGCGCGCCGGCTGGGCCGACCGGCCACGGATGGATTCCTGCTGCGGCGCCGGCCGGGCTTTGGCCCGGAGGCGCTGGCCTTGGCCGACGCGGTGGTAGCCAATCCCGGTCTGGCGCTGCCCGAACTGCGGCGACGGGTCGCGGATTTGGTCGGTCCCATCAACGTCGCCGGCCTGCTCCACGAGGCGAAACGTAACTGGTATCCCTGCGACGCGGCGGACCTGCTGGCGGCCGCGGATAAGGTTCCCGCCACGACCGATGCCCTGCGGGAAATGCTGCGCCGGGTAGGGTTCGGTTTGGGCTGAGCAAACCTCGCGGACCGGCGGCCGCAACTTCCCATTTTCAAAGATACGAACACGTATTATCTTCGCCCCAGCTTTTCTTTATGCCGATTCCCACCGTTGCTCCCGAGGCCGTCGCGGCTGCCGAAAACCAGCTCAACGCGCACCTGCTCGAAATCATCCACTGGCATTTCAGTCCCGAGACCGGTTGCCCGTTCTGGCTCGATTGGGCGGCGAAGAACTTTGATCCGCGCCAGGAAGTGAAGTCCGTCGCCGACCTGCTGAAATTCTCGCACTTCCAGGACGAATTCCTGCGGGACCTGCAGCCCGAGGTCTGGGTGCCGGCCGCCTTCAAGGGCAAGCCGTTCAACATTTTCGAGACCGGCGGCACGACCGGCATGCCGAAGCAGCGCATCGGCTGGAACGACTACAAGGTCGATTACTCGGAATTCAGCGACAAAATCTCGGACGCGCATTTTCCGCGCGGCGGAGCGTGGCTCATGATGGGGCCGACCGGGCCGCGTCGTCTGCGCCTGGCCATCGAGCACCTCGCCAACGTCCGCGGCAGCTCGTGCTACTTCATCGACCTTGATCCGCGATTCGTGAAGAAGGTGATCTCGAACAAGCAGTTCGACGTGGCCAAGCAATACATGGCCCACGTCGTGGATCAGGCCGCCACCATCCTCAAGCACCGCAAGGTTTCCGGCCTATTCACCACGCCGAAGCTGCTCGAAGCCCTCGCGGAGAAGGTCAACCTCTGGGACGCCGGCATCCGCGGGGTCTTCTGCGGCGGCACATCGATGAAGCCCCAGGAAGTGCGCTTCCTCGTCGAGGAGCTGCTCGAAGGCCGCATCGGGTTCTACCCGACGTATGGCAACACGCTCATGGGCCTAGCCGCCAGTGTC